>JAEWEK010000298.1 GCA_023389425.1 Pseudomonadota bacterium
ACCTGTACCTGGTGCCGCTGCGCGGCGCCGACGGCGCCGTCGACGGCGTATTCGTCACCCTCGCCCCGGCCACCGCTGCGCCGGCCCCGGCGGCGGCATCCGGGCCGCTGCGCATCCTCGTGGTGGAAGACAACCTCGACTCGCAATACCTGGTGTGCGAGATGCTGCGCGCCTTCGGCCACCATGCGGACGGCGTGGGCCACTCGACCGACGCGCTGGCCCGCCTGGCCGCCGAGCCCTACGACGTCCTGTTCTCCGACGTCAGCCTGCCCGGCATGTCCGGGGTCGACCTGGCGCGCCGGGCGCTCGCCGACCAGCCCGGCATCAAGGTCATTTTCGCTTCCGGCTATGGCGACACCCTGCTGCGCCACCTCGACTTTCCCTTTCTGTCGCTGCAAAAGCCGTACGAGCTCGACCAGTTGCAGGCCGCCCTCGCGCGGGTGGCCGCGCCGGCCGCGCGCGGCTGATGCGGCAAGCGTGTGCGGTGCGCATGCTGCGCTGGGCTAGAATCGGGCGTGTCCGGCTGCCGTTGCCCTGCGGCGGTGGTCGCACGCCCATGACCCAGACACGCATGCATGCACCCCTCAGCCTCGGCGGCCGAAGTCTCCTGCCGCCTGCCGTTACACGCCCGTTCGCTTTCCGGCGCGCCCGCAGGGAGGCGCTCGCGTGAACGAACAGAAAAAACTCCCCGCCGACGCCGCGCACGGGGGCAGCATGTTCGGCGCCCGCAAGCGCGCCGAGGCGGAGCTGGAAGCGGCCCAGCAGGCCCTGCGCAGCGCCAATGCGCGCATCGAAGCCATCCTCGAAAGCCTGACCGACGGCATCTGCGCGGTAGATTTCGAGTGGCGCATCACCTACCTGAACGGGCGCGCCCTGCAAATGCTCGACCCGCCCGAGCCGACCCGCGACCACCTGCTCGGCCGCCCGCTGTGGGACGAGTTTCCGGAGCTGGAACATTCGCCCTTCGGCATCGCCTGCCGCGCCGCGCTGCAGGAAAACCGTACCGTCGGCGGCGAGATGTACTATGCGCGCCGCGGCGGCTGGATCGGGATCCGCGCCTTCCCTTCGCCCGAGGGGCTGACCATCTACGTGCAGGACATCAACCAGCACAAGACCGACCAGCAGGCCCTGGTCGACGGCAACGCCCGCCTGCAGCTGGCGCTGTCGGCCGGCGGCCTGGGCGACTGGCGCTGGGACGCCGCCACCGACCGCGTCACGCTGGGCCTGCGCGCCGCCGCCATGTTCGGGCTGCCGGCCGACGTGCCGCTCGACTGGTCGGCGCTGCGCGAACGGCTGGACGAACCCTCGCGCGAGCAGGTGCGGCGCGCCTTCCTGCACGCCTTCGCCACCCACGACGACGTCGACGTCGAGTGCCGCCTGCAGGCCGACAGCGGTCCGGCCTGGATCGCCCTGGTCGGCCGTGCCGACTACGCCGACCCCAGCCAGCCGCAGGGCGTGGTCGGCATGACCGGCGTGGTGCAGGACATCAGCGCCCGCAAGCACGCCGAGGAATCGCTGCGCCAGAGCGAGGAAGTGCTGCGCGCGCTGGCCAATTCGATCCCGCAACTGGCCTTCATGGCCGACGCCGACGGCGCCATGGTCTGGCTCAACGAACGGTGGTACGAATACACGGGCGTGACGCCGGACGACGCTGCCGGCTGGGGCTGGGAGCGGGTGCTCGATCCGGAAGTCCTGCCGGCGGTGCAGGAGCACTGGCAGCATTGCCTGCGCACCGGCGCTCCGTTCGAGATGGAATACCCGATCCGCGGCGCGGACGGGCGCTACCGCTGGTTCCTGACCCGCATCAGCGCCGTGCGCGACCTGCACGGGCGGGTGGTGCGCTGGTTCGGCACCAATACCGACGTGGACGAGGTCAAGCGCGCCGAGCACGCCTTGCGCGAGGAATCGCACGTGCTCGAGCTGCTCAACAGCACCGGCGCCTCGCTGGCCGCCACCCGCGACCTGCGCACCCTGCTCGCCACCGCCACCGACGCCGCCGCCGGCATCGCCGGGGCCCGCTTCGGCGCCTTCTTCTACCACGGCCCGGCCGGCCAGGGCCGCCTGTTCACGCTGTACACGATGGCCGGCGCCACGCCGGCCCAGTTCCAGAATTTCGGCGAGCCGCAGGCCATGGCCCTGTTCGGCCCCAGCATGGCCGGCACCGGCCCGGTGCGCACCGGCGACGTCACCCACGTGCATGGCGACGGCCTGCACTGGTTCGGGCTGTCGGCCGGCCATCCGGCGGTGCGCAGCTACCTGGCGGTGCCGGTGGTGGCGCGCTCCGGCGAAATCCTCGGCACCATGTTTTTCGGGCACCCCGAGCCCGACATGTTTTCCGAGCGTACCGAGCGCATCGTCGCCGGCATCGCCGCCCAGGCCGCCATCGCGATCGACAACTCGCGCCTGTACGAGGGCGCCCAGCGCGCGGCGGAAGAGCGCAAGTTCCTGCTCGAGCGCGAACGCGAGGCGCGCGCCGAGGCCGAGCGCACCAGCCAGATGAAGGACGAATTCCTGGCCACCCTGTCGCACGAGCTGCGCACGCCGCTGTCGGCCATCCTCGGCTGGGCCCAGGTGCTGCGCCGCGGCGGCCGCGACGGCGGCGACCTGGCGCGCGGCCTGCAGACCATAGAGCGCAATGCGCGCGCCCAGGCCCAGCTGATCGAAGACCTGCTCGACATGAGCCGCATCACCTCCGGCAAGGTATTGCTCGACATGCAGGTGCTGGCCCCGGCCAGCTTCATCGATGCCGCCATCGAGACCGTGCGCCCCGGTGCCGACGCCAAGAACATCGCCATCGACAAGCAGTACGAGGCCGATCCCGGGCTGGTCGCGGCCGATCCGGGCCGGCTGCAGCAGGTGGTGTGGAACCTGGTGTCGAACGCGATCAAGTTCACCCCGCGCGACGGCCGCGTCACGGTCCGGCTGGCGCGGCGCGACGGCCACGTGGCGATCACCGTCGGCGACACCGGCATCGGCATCAAGCCGGAGTTCATCACCCACGTGTTCGAGCGTTTCCGCCAGGCCGACGCCTCCACCACCCGCCGCCACGGCGGCCTCGGGCTGGGCCTGTCGATCGTCAAGCACCTGGTCGAGCAGCACGGCGGCACGGTGCGCGCCGAGAGCGCCGGCGAAGGCCAGGGCGCCAGCTTCACCATCGAATTGCCGCTGGCCAAGCAGCCGCCGGCGACTGGCCGTGCCGGCCGCGGCATGCCGCCGCTGCCCACTCCCGCCACCGCCGAGCTGACCTACCTCGATCTGTCCGGGGTAGACGTGCTGGTGGTCGACGACGACCGCGACGCGCGCGAGCTGATGGCCCGCATCCTGACCGACTGCCACGCCAGCGTGCGCACCGCCGCCGGCGCGCGCGAAGGCTTCGCGGCCTTCCAGGCGGCGCGCCCGGACATCCTCATCAGCGACCTGGGCATGCCCGAGGTCGACGGCTTCGAACTGCTGGGCTGGGTGCGCGCGCTCGGACGCGACCATGGCGGCAATGTGCCGGCCATCGCCCTCACCGCCTTCGCCCGTTCCGAGGACCGCCTGCGCGCGCTGGAAGCAGGCTTCTCGGCCCACATTTCCAAGCCGGTGGAACCGAGCGAACTGATCGCCGCGGTGGCCGGTATTGTCGGGCCAGCGAGCCCGATGTTGCTGACCAACAGGACGTCCCGCCCCGACGGCCAGTGAGTGTTATGCCCGTCCTACCGGCGCACGCGGCGCTGTCCTACAAGAAATTTGCGCCGCTTTGCTAGACTAGCGTGGATGGGTAATGCGGCCTCCCGGCGCACAGCCACGTGGGGACCGAACGGAAGAGAAATCGCATGCCGAGCCGACAAGACATCCTGAACGCCAAGATCCTGATCGTGGACGACTCGCCCGACAATATCGACCTGATGGAAGAAATATTGCGGGAGGAAGGCTACACCTGTGTCAGCTCCACCATGGAGCCGGAACAAGTGTGCCCGCTGCACCGCGAGCACAACTACGACCTGATCCTGCTCGACCTGCAGATGCCCGGCCTGAACGGTTTCCAGGTCATGAAGGGCCTGAAGGAAATCGAACAGGGCGGCTACCTGCCGGTGCTGGCCCTCACCGCCCAGCCCAGCTTCAAGATCGCGGCACTCGAGGCGGGCGCGCGCGACTTCATCAGCAAGCCGTTCGACCTGCTCGAAGTGCACAAGCGCATCCACAACATGCTGGAAGTGCGCCTGCTGTACAAGGAGCTGGCCCAGTACAGCCGGGCCCAGCAGGAGCTGGCCCTGCACGACGCCCTCACCGGCCTGCCCAACCGGCGCCTGCTCGAGGACCGCATCGAAACCGCGCTGCAGCACGCCGCGCGCAGCCATACCAAGGCCGCCGTCATGTACCTCGACCTGGACGGCTTCAAGGCGATCAACGACACCTACGGCCACGCCTACGGCGACGAGATCCTGAAGATGGTGTCGCAGCGCCTGCGCGACACCTCGCGCAAGGAAGATACGGTGGCGCGCCTGGGCGGCGACGAGTTCATGGTGGTGCTGGGCGAAGTGCACAGCCTGACCGACGCGCAAGGCCCGGCGGCCAAGCTGGTCGAAGTGCTGAACGAGCCCTTCTTCATCAACGACCTGACCCTGCGGCTGTCGACCTCGATCGGCATCAGCCTGTATCCGGACGACGCCGAGAGCGTGGATGCGCTGATCAGCATTGCCGACTACGCGCTGTACGAGGCCAAGCGCGGCGGCAAGAACCGCTACTGCACCACCGGCGCCGCGCGCCAGAAGGCGGCCAAGGTGCCGCTGCAGGCGAGCGCGCCGGAACTGGCGCCGCATCGTTGAGCCGCTGGGCGTGTGCGACGATCAACTCGTTTCCTGTAACGCAAAAATCGTCATCCCGTCGCAGGACGGGACCCATAGAC
>JAEWEK010000307.1 GCA_023389425.1 Pseudomonadota bacterium
GTCTATGGGTCCCCGCCTGCGCGGGGACGACGGTATTTCAGCTAACTATTTTGGTTTGTGCATCTCTGTGCCGAACTCGATACTGCGCCGGCTCGGCTCCACTTCCGTCAGCGCTTCCACTTCCCGCATCGTCTGCAGCGAGCGCACGTTCAGCTCGTGATACTGCTGCGTGCCGAAGCTTTTCCACTTCACGTCGTCATCCGTCAGCTCGCGCATTACCCGCGCCGGCGCGCCCATCACCAGCGAGCGAGGCGGGATAATCATCTTCGCCTTCACGAAGCTCATGGCCGCGACGATCGATTCCTCGCCCACGACCGCGCCATCCATCACCACCGCGTTCATGCCAACCATCGCGTTGCGCTTGACGCGGCAGCCGTGCAGCACCGCGCCGTGGCCGATGTGTCCATCCACCTCGACCACCGTTTCCTCACCCGCGAAACCGTGCATCACGCAGGTGTCCTGCAGGTTGGCGCCCTCTTCCAGCACCAGCCGGCCGAAGTCGCCGCGCATCGATGCCAGCGGGCCGATGTAGCAGCGCGGACCGACGATCACGTCGCCGATCAGCACCGCGCTGGGGTGCACGTAAGCAGTCGGATGCACCACCGGCCGCACCCCATTGATCTCGTAGACCTTGACCATTTCACACCCGCTCGATGATCAGCGCGATGCCCTGGCCGACGCCGATGCACATCGTGCACAGCGCGTAGCGGCCGCCGGTGCGGTGCAGCTGGTACATCGCCGTCGTCACCAGCCGCGCGCCGGATGCGCCGAGCGGATGGCCGATGGCGATGGCGCCGCCGTTCGGGTTCACGCGTTCGGAATCATCCGGCAGGCCGAGGTCGCGCGTGACGGCCAGCGCCTGCGCGGCGAAGGCCTCGTTCAATTCGATCACGTCCATCTGGTCCAGCGTCAGGCCGGTCAGCGCCAGCACCTTCTTCGTTGCCGGCGACGGGCCGAAGCCCATGATGCGCGGCGCCAGGCCGGCGGTGGCCATGCCGACGATGCGGGCGCGCGCCGTCAGCCGGTATTTTTCAATCGCGGCTTTGGACGCGACCAGCAGCGCGCAGGCGCCGTCGTTCACGCCCGACGCATTGCCCGCCGTGACCGTGCCGTCCGCGATGACGATCGGCTTGAGCTTGTGCAGCGCTTCCATCGTGGTGTCCGGGCGCGCATGTTCGTCGTGCTCGAAGATCTTCGGGTCGCCTTTCTTTTGCGGGACGTGCACCGGCACGATCTCGTCGCGGAAGATGCCGGCCGCCTGCGCCTTGGCCCAGCGCTGCTGGCTACGCAGCGCGAAATGGTCCTGGTCTTCGCGGTTGACCTTGAAGTCGAAAGCCACGTTCTCGGCCGTCTCGGGCATCGAGTCGATGCCGTAGCGCGTCTTCATCACCGGGTTGACGAAGCGCCAGCCGATGGTGGTGTCTTCGATCTTCGCCGCACGCGAGAACGCGCTGTCGGCCTTGCCCATGACGAAAGGCGCGCGCGTCATGCTCTCGACGCCGCCGGCGATGATGAGGTTCGCCTCGCCCGCCTTGATCGCGCGCGCCGCCATGCCGACGGCGTCCAGGCTGGAGCCGCACAGGCGGTTGATGGTGGTGCCCGGCACGTCGACCGGCAGCCCGGCCAGCAGCGCCGCCATGCGCCCCACGTTGCGGTTGTCTTCGCCGGCCTGGTTGGCGCAGCCGTAGTAGACGTCGTCCACGGCGGACCAGTCCACGCCGCGGTTGCGTTCCATGAGCGCCGCGATCGGCAGCGCCGCCAGGTCGTCCGCCCGCACCGTGGCGAGCGAGCCGCCGTAGCGGCCGAACGGGGTGCGGATGGCGTCGACGATGAATGCATCGGTCACGATATCTCTCCTTGAATGTTCAGTGTTTGGGCCGCTTGTCGACGACGCGACGGGCCTTGCCGGTCAGCGTGCGCTCGATGCCCTGCGACGGCAGCAGTGTCACCCGCGTGGTGACGCCGACGTTGGTCTTGATACGGTACTGCAGCTCGTTCGCGAGCGCATCGACGACGTCGTGCGCGGCTTCCTCGCGCAGCTCGGCCAGCACTTCCAGCGTGTCGAGATGGCCTTCGCGCGCCAGCACCAGCTGGTACTGTGGCGCCAGCGCCGGCATCTTCAGGATCAGTTCCTCGATCTGGCTCGGGAACACGTTCACGCCGCGGATGATCATCATGTCGTCGGAGCGGCCGCTGATCTTGTCCATGCGGCGCATCGAGCGCGCGGTCGGCGGCAGCAGGCGCGTTAGGTCGCGCGTGCGGTAGCGGATGATGGGCAGCGCTTCCTTGGTCAGCGAGGTGAACACCAGCTCGCCCTCGGCGCCATCGGGCAGCACCTCGCCGGTTTCGGGATCGATGATCTCCGGGTAGAAATGGTCTTCCCAGATCACCGGACCGTCCTTGGTCTCGACGCATTCGCTCGCCACGCCCGGCCCCATCACTTCGGACAGGCCGTAGATGTCGACCGCGTCGATGCCGGCGCGCGCTTCGATCTCGGCGCGCATGGCGCCGGTCCACGGCTCGGCGCCGAAGATCCCGATGCGCAGCGACGACTTGGCCGGGTCCAGGCCCTGGCGTTCGAATTCCTCGATCAGGTTCAGCATGTACGACGGCGTGACCATGATGATCGAAGGCTTGAAGTCGTTGATCAGCTGGACCTGCTTCTCGGTCTGCCCGCCCGACATCGGCACCACCGTGCAGCCGAGCCGTTCGGCGCCATAGTGCGCGCCAAGGCCGCCGGTGAACAGGCCGTAGCCGTAGGCGATGTGGACCATGTCGCCCGGCCTGCCGCCCGCCGCGCGGATCGAACGTGCGACCAGATTGGCCCAGGTGTCGATGTCCTTGAGGGTGTAGCCCACCACCGTCGCCTTGCCGGTGGTGCCGGACGATGCGTGGATGCGCGCCACCTGCTCGCGCGGCACGGCGAACAGGCCGAAGGGGTAGTTGTCGCGCAGGGTCTTCTTGTCGGTGAAGGGGAACTTGGCGATGTCGGCCAGAGACTTCAGGTCGTCCGGATGCACGCCGGCCGCATCGAAAGAGGCCCGGTAATGCGGGACGTTCTCGTAGGCGTGGCGCAGGCTCCAGCGCAGCCGTTCGAGCTGAAGGGCCTGCAGTTCATCGCGGCTGGCGCGTTCGATCGGTTCGAGGTCCATGTTCTTCCCCGTTCAGGCAGGCAGTTCGACCACGTGGCCACTGACGCGGTGCGATTTGCCGCGGAAGAGCGCGATCCTGCGCCCCTCCTGATTGGTGACGACGATGTCATACACGCCGGTCTTGCCGGACAGCGCCTGCTCCACGGCTTCGGCGGTGAGCAGGTCGCCTTCGCGGCCGGGCGCAAGGTAGTCGATGCTGCAGCCCGCGCCGACGGTGACGAAGTTGTGCGAGTTGCAGGCAAAGGCGAAGGCGCTGTCGGCCAGCATGAAGATGTAGCCGCCGTGGCAGGTGGCGTGCCCGTTGAGCATGTCGCCCCGCACCGGCATCGACATGCGCGCATAGCCGGGCCGGATCGCGTCGAGCGTCATGCCGAGCGCGCGGCTGGCCGGGTCGCGTTCGTACATCGTCTTGCCGGCCAGTTCGGCCAGCGCTTGCGGATCACTGTGCATGGAACCGCGCTCCCGCCGCGAATTTGCGGCGCAGCAGCGGCGAGACGCGATAGCGGTCTTCGCCATAGCCGGCCGCGAGGTTCGACAGCACCGCGACGATCTGCGCGATGCCGGCCGAATCGGCCCACGCCAGCGGGCCGCGCGGATAATTCACGCCCTTGTGCATTGCGGTGTCCACGGCCGCGGCGCTGCACACGCCCTGGTTGACTGCATCGGCCGCCTCGTTGGCCAGCATCGCCACGGTGCGCATCACGGCCAGGCCGGGCACGTCGTCGAGGCGCGTGACCGTGAAGCCGGCCGCCTGGAACAGGCCGACGGCGGCGTTCCAGGCCGCGTCGCTGCACTGGTCGGCGCGGGCCAGCGCAATGCGCTTGGCTTCAGCCGTGTCGAGCAGCAGGTCGTAGACGACGGTGTCCGGATAGCCGCTGGCCGCCGCGCGCTCGGTCGCGGTGCGGCCGTCGGTGAGGTAGATGGCTGCGCCGCCGCAGTGGAAGCCCGGCGGGTCGCGCCGCGCATTCAGCGTCGGGTGCAGGTGCACGACGTCGAAGCCGGCGGCGCGCAGGCGATCTTCCATCCTCTGCACGGTGGCGTGTTCCTGCTCGGTCTCGTAGCCGACGTTGACGCCGGACGGGCGCGGCTGCGGCGGCTCCGCCTGCGCTTCGGGCTTGGCCGCATTCTCGCCATAGTGGTAGAAGCCGCGGCCACTCTTGCGGCCGAGGAAACCGGCGTTGACCAGCTCCTGTTGAAGGATCGATGGCGTGAAGCGCTGGTCGCCGAAGTAGGCGTTGCAGACCGATTGCGTGACCGAGAAGTTGACGTCATGGCCGATCAGGTCCATCAGCTCGAATGGGCCCATGCGGAAGCCGCCGCAGTCGCGCATCACGGCGTCGATGGTGGCCGGGTCGGCTGCGCCTTCCAGCAGCAGGCGCAGCGCCTCGGCATAGTACGGGCGGGCGACGCGGTTGACGATGAATCCCGGCGTCGACTTGGCGTGCACCGGATCCTTGCCCCAGCTGGCGGCGGTGGCGTACACGGCGTCGGCCACTTCGCGGCTGGTGGCCAGGCCGCTGATCACTTCGACCAGCGCCATCAGCGGGACCGGGTTGAAGAAGTGCATGCCAACCAGGCGCTCGGGCCGGCGCAGCGGCGCGGCGATCGAGGTGATGGAAATCGACGAGGTGTTGGTGGCGAGGATGCAGCTGTCGCCCACGATGCCTTCCAGCTCGCCGAACAGTTTGCGCTTGACGTCGAGGTTTTCGACCACGGCTTCGACCACCAGTGCAGCGTCGGCCAGGTCGTTCAGCGATGCCGCAGGCCGCAGGCGCTCGTGGGCGAGGTCGGCTTCGGCGGCGCCCATGCGGCCCTTCTCGACCAGCCTGGCGTAGGCCTTGCCGATGTCGGCGATGGCCTTGGACACGGCGTCGGCGCGGGTGTCGTACAGGCGCACTTCATGGCCGGCGGCGGCCGCGACCTGCGCGATGCCGGCGCCCATTGCGCCGCTGCCGACCACCGCGACGATGCTGCCTTTGGGGAGTGCGTTCGCCATCTCATTCGCCCTTGAAGTTGGCCGGACGCTTGGCCATGAACGCGGCCACGCCCTCGCGGTAGTCGTGGCTGTAGCCCAGCTCGCGCATCATGTCGGCTTCCATCTGCAGCTGCTCGGGCAGCGTATTGGCGTAGCTGGCTTGCAGCGCCTTCTTGGTGAACGCGAGTCCCTTGGTCGGGGCGGTGGCGAAGTGTTCGGCCATCTTCATCGCTTCAGGCATCAGTTCTTCGTCCGGCACGGCGCGCCAGATCAGGCCCCATTGTTCGGCCTTTTCGGCGGACAGCTTCTCGCCCAGCATGGCAAGGCCGGTCGCGCGCGCCATGCCGATCATGCGCGGCAGGTGCCAGGTGCCGCCGGTGTCGGGGATCAGGCCGAGTTTGCAGAAGGCTTCGATGAAGGAGGCGGATTTGGCGGCGAGGACGATGTCGCAGGCCAGCGCGAGGTTGGCGCCGGCGCCCGCGGCCACGCCGTTGACCGCGCAGATGACCGGCATCGGCAGCGAGCGCAGCGTGAGGGCCAGCGGGGCGTAGAACTGTTCGACCGAGGCGCCGAGGTCGACTCCCGGCGAACCCGGTTCGACGGCGCGGTCGGACAGGTCCTGGCCGGCGCAGAAACCGCGGCCGGCGCCGGTCAGCAGCAGCGCGCGGACGGATTTGTCGGATTGGACCTGGGACAGCGCGGCGCGCACCTCGAGGTGCATGGCCTGCGTGAAGCTGTTCAGTTTGTCCGGGCGGTTCAGGGTCAGGACGGCGATGCCGTTGCCGATGCTGAACTGGATCGATTCGTAAGTCATGTTGTTGTCGTCTCCTTCGCCGTCGTCCCGGCGGAGGCCGGGACCCATGCAGAGTTCGCGTTATCGCGCACTCCTCAGTACTGTCAGCGTTCTATGGGTCCCGGCCTTCGCCGGGACGACGTTGTTTTTTTGTTGCGTACAGTTTTTGATGTTGCGGTGCCTGATGCTGCCTAATTTATTCCGCGATATCGAAATCGAGCACCACCTTGTCCGTCAACGGAAACGCCTGGCAGCTCAGCACGAATCCACGTGCGACTTCGTAGTCCTCCAGCGCGTAGTTCACGTCCATCTCGACCTTGCCTTCGATGACCTTGCAGCGGCAGGTCGAGCACACGCCGCCCTTGCACGAATAGCGCATGTCCAGCCCCGCGCGCAGGCCGGCGTCGAGCACCGACTCCTTGTCCTGCTCCATGCTGTAGCTGGCCGCGCTGCCGTCCATGATCACGGTGACTTCGGTCTGGTGGCGCTCGCCCGCGTCCAGCTTGCGCGGCTTGTGCTCGTGCTTCGGGATGCTCGCGGCGAACAGCTCGATGCGGATCTGCTCCTTCGCCATGCCGGCTTCCTGCAGCGCCGCCGACACTCCGTGCATCATCTCTTCCGGCCCGCAGATGAAGGCGACATCGACGTCGGCCACCTCGATCCAGTGCTTGAAGAAGTGCGCGCACTTCTCTTGCGTGATGCGGCCGTTGAACAGGTCGATGTCCTGCTGCTCGCGGCTCATCACGTACACGAGGCGCAGGCGGTCGAGATAAGTGTCCTTCAGGTCGGTCAGCTCGTCGCGGAAGATCACCGACGACGTCGCGCGGTTGCCGTAGACGAGCGTGAAGTGGCTCTTCGGCTCGGCCATCAGCGTGGTCTTGATGATCGACAGGATCGGCGTGATGCCGCTGCCCGCCGCGAAGGCAAGGTAGTGCTTCTCGTTGGACGCCGCCAGCGGCACGTTGAAGTGCCCCATCGGCGGCATCACGTCCAGCTGCATGCCCGGCTGCAGCGCTTCGTTGGCCCAGCTCGAGAACATGCCGCCCGGCGTGCGCTTGATCGCCACGCGCAGCGTATCGTCCTGCACCGCCGAGCAGATGGAGTAGGAGCGGCGCACGTCCTCGCCGTCGATCATCGCGCGCAGCGTCAGGTGCTGGCCCTGCTGGTAAGTGAAGGCCGGCTTCAGTTCAGCCGGCACGTCGAAGGTGACGGCGATCGCGTCGCGCGTTTCGTGACGTACCTTGGCCACGGTCAGTGGATAGAATTTGCTCATGGTCGTGCTAGTGGCACTTGAAATAATCGAAGGGCTCGTGGCAGTCCAGGCACTTGTACAGCGCCTTGCACGGCGTCGAGCCGAACTGGCTGGTGAGCCGGGTGTGCTTCGAACCGCAGCGCGGGCAGGCGACTTCCGGCTCGGGCACGCCGCGTGACACGCGCGAACGCAGGCCGCTGATGTCGATCGCCTGCTGCGCCGGCGGCGCGATGCCGTAGCCCTTGAGCGCGGCCTTGCCGGCGTCGCTCATCCAGTCGGTGGTCCACGCCGGCGCCAGCTGGCTGCGCACGCGCACCTTGGGCAGGCCGCGCTTTTTCAGCTCGCTGGCGACCGATTCCTCGATCACCTGCATCGCCGGGCACCCAGAGTATGTCGGCGTGATGGTAACCACGCACTCGTCGCCATCGAAGGACACGTCGCGCACGATGCCGAGGTCCACCACGGAGATCACCGGAATCTCGGGGTCGGACACCTCATCGAGCCAGGCCCACACCTGCTCGGGCGTGACGTGGCGCGCGTCCATCACCATTCGGCGCCGGGGTAGGCGCGCTGCAGGAACTGCATCTCGGCCAGGATGTAGCCGAGGCGTTCGGTGTGGCGGCCCTGTTTGCCGCCGCGCTGCATATAGGTTTCCAGCGGCGGTACTTCGAGCGTGGCTTCGTCGAAGATTTCGGCCACGTGCTGCAGGAAGGCGGCGCGCAGCGCCTGCGAGGGCGGGGCCACGCCCTGGGCGACCATCGCCTCGTCGACCGCATCGTAGATGAACATCTCGCCACTGAAGCGCCACAATTCGTTGGCCGCGGCCTGCATGCGCGCGCGGCTCTCGCCGGTGCCGTCCCCCAGGCGCACCACCAGGTCGCCGCTGCGGCGCAGGTGGTAGCTCACTTCCTTGATCGACTTTTCCGCGATGTCGGCGATGCGCTGGTCGCTGGAATCGGCAAGGCCCTCAAGCAGGAAGTAGTGCCACACGTCGAAGTAGAACTGGCGCATCAGCGTGTCGGCATAGCTGCCGTTGGGCTGCTCAAGCAGCAGGCAGTTGCGAAAGTCCCCGGCGTCGCGCAGGAAGGCCAGCTTGTCCTCGTCGCGGCCCGCGCCTTCAAGTTCGGCGGCGTAGGCGAACCACATGCGGGTCTGGCCCAGCAGGTCGAGCGCGATGTTCGACAGCGCCATGTCCTCTTCCAGCGCCGGGCCCTTGCCGGTCCATTGGCACAGCTGCTGCGCGAGGACGAGCGCGTTGTCGCCCTGGCGCAGAAGGTATTCGAATTTCTCGTTCACGGTACGCTCACAGGTTCTTGACTTCTTCCGGCATCGGGAAGAAGGTGGGGTGGCGGTACACCTTGCTGTTGGCCGGCTCGAACAGGGCGTCCTTGTCGGACGGGCTGGAGGCGACGATGTCGGACGCTTTCACGACCCAGATCGACACGCCTTCATTGCGGCGCGTGTAGACGTCGCGCGCATTGTTGATCGCCATTTCGGCGTCCGGTGCATGCAGGCTGCCCACGTGCTTGTGCGCGAGTCCGTGCTGGCTGCGGATGAACACTTCCCACAGCGGCCATTCTTTGCTCATTGCTGTCTCCGTTTGTACTTGCCACCTCCGTCGTCGTTCCCGCGCTGGCGGGAACCCCATTTTGCGTGAGTGGCTACGCAACGGAATGGGATCCCCGCCTGCGCGGGGACGACGGTCTGTATGTAGCGTGCGCCGCGTTCCGTTCTAAGC
>JAEWEK010000313.1 GCA_023389425.1 Pseudomonadota bacterium
CCCCTACCGCCAGGAGCCGCGCATCCATGCGACGGCGCGCCAGGCCGAGTTCGAAGACCTGGAGGCCTGATCGATCCGGGCTGCATCCTTGGCCCCGCGCCTGTGCGATCGCGGACTGCGCCGGGACGCCAGCAATCCACACCGCAAATCCTGCAGGCTGTCGCAGCGCGCTTCAATTGCGCGCGGCGATGGCTTACTTTGCATCATCCCAACAACATTGTGGCCAATTTGGCGTGCCCGGCACGGGCGGCGCCGCAGCGGCGGGTTACACTGCCCCGTTGCAAGAACCACATGATGACAAGCGAACATGGAAGCACGGAACCAAACCCAGCCATCCTACCCGGGCATCCTGACCCGGATCTACCGCGGCTTCGATGCGGTGGCGACCTGGCTCAGCCAGCTGTCGTGGTGGAAGTTCTTCCTGTTCGCCGCGCTGACCCTGATCGCCGGCGCGATCCTGCAAAACGAACTGTTCTCCGGCTGGAAGGACGAGGAAGTGACGCGCTCCGAGCGCAGGGCCGCCCAGAAGACCCAGCCGAGCGTGGTGATCGACGACAGCGGCATCCACATCAATCCGCACAAACCGGGCGAGCTGGCGGCGCCACCGGCCTCGCCGGCAGCCCCGGCCGCACCGGAAGCGCCCCAGGCGCCGGGCGTCGCCGACACCCCGGCCAAGGTCCGCACCGCGCCCGGCGAAGTGCATATCGGCCTGCCGCCGCAGATCGGCGAGGAGCTGTCCGCGGCGATTTCGCAGGCGGTCGACGACGCCGCCGAGCAAAAGACCCGCTCCTACCACAAGCAAGCCTCGACCTGGTTCTTCAGCTTCGTGTGGCTGCTGGTATTGGCCATGTTCGGCACCAAGGCCCTGGTCGGCGGCAAGAAGCGCGCGGAGGCGGCCACCCAGTTCGCCACCGCCGCGGCCGAGCGCGAATCGATGCAGCGCCAGCTGTCGGAAGCGAAGATGCGCATGATGCAGTCGCAGGTCGAGCCCCACTTCCTGTTCAACACGCTGGCCTCGGTCGAGCACCTGATCGAGACCAACCCGCCGCGCGCCTCGGCCATGCAGCGCAGCCTGATCCAGTACCTGCGGGCGGTGCTGCCGCAGATGCGCGAATCGAACCTGAGCACCCGGCTTGGCACCGAGCTGGACATGGTCGCGGCCTACCTCAAGCTGCTCAAGATGCGGATGGAAGAACGCCTGACGGTCGACATCCAGGTGCCGGCCGAACTGCGCGACGCCTGCTTTCCGCCGATGATGCTGCAGTCGCTGGTCGAGAACGCGATCAAGCACGGCCTGGAATGCAAGCCGGAAGGCGGCCGCCTGACCGTGCTGGCCGATGTCGCCGGCGACAAGCTGCGCGTGACGGTGGCCGATGACGGCGTCGGTTTCGGCGTCGTGCCCAGCACCGGCACCGGCCTGGGCCTGACCAATATCCGCGAGCGCCTCAAGCTGCTGCACGGCGCGGCCGGCAAGTTTCACGTGGCGCCCAACAACCCCAGCGGCGTGATCGCGACCATCGAAATTCCCTACCAGCGCGCGAGCGACGCCTGAGACCTCACGTGGAGTATTGCCTGCGGGCGAATTTCATTGAATAATTGTCACTTCACCGAATCGACCTGGGCACCACGATGACGACTGCGATTATTGCCGACGACGAAAGACTGATGCGCGACCAGCTGCGCATGCGCCTGGCCGAGGTATGGCCGGAACTGGAGATCGTGGGCGAAGCCAAGAACGGCGAAGAGGCCGTGGAACTGGTCGGCCAGCTCAAGCCCGACCTGACCTTCCTCGACATCCGCATGCCGGGCAAGACCGGCCTCGAGGCCGCGCGCGAGATCGGCAACCAGAGCCGCATCGTGTTCGTCACCGCGTATGACCAGTACGCGGTGGAAGCGTTCGAGCGCGGCGCCATCGACTACCTGCTCAAGCCGACCGAAAGGGAAAGGCTGGAAGTGACGGTGGAGCGCCTGAAGGAACGCCTGGCCGCGCCCAACAAGGATGCCCAGGTCAACGACAGCGTCACCGCCCTGCTGTCCCAGATCGCCGAGAAAGTGGCCGCGCCCAAGCCCCGCTTCCTGCAATGGATCCAGGCCAGCATCGGCCAGGACCTGCGCATGATCCCGGTCGAGGAAATCCTGTTTTTCCGCTCCGACGAAAAATACACCTGCGTGCAGACCGAGAAATTCGAAGCCCTGATCCGCAAGCCGGTGCGCGACCTGGCCGAGGAGCTGGATCCGTCGCTGTTCTGGCAGATCCACCGCGCCACGCTGGTCAACGTGAATGCGATCGAAGGCGTCACCCGCGACATCCGCGGCCGCCACCTGGTGATGGTCAAGGGCCGCCCGGAAAAGCTGGAAGTGAGCCGCAGCTTCCTGCACCTGTTCAAGCAGATGTAGTCTTGTTGGGCCTCAACCCCGCCTTATCCCGCCTGGATTAATGTAGAGGCCGCGCCCGCGCCAAACGGGCGATTGCGCAGGCCTCCCATGAAAAACAAACACCGGGCCGCGCGCGGTTGGGTTGCGGGTACGCTCGCGCTTGGCTTCTTCGGCGGCTCCTGGTTTGCCCGCCAGGAGCGGCGCGCCATGCCGCGCCTGACCACGCACGGGGCCGACATCGTCAACAATGCCAGCGAAGCCATCATCACGGTCGACCGCGATGGGCGCATCATGCTGGCCAATCCAGCCGCCGCGCACATGTTCCTGGCCCGTGCCGAACAGATGCAGGGCGAGCAGCTGGTCCGCTTCCTGCACCCGCCGGCCGGCACCAAGGGCGCGCTGCCGACCTGGTTCCGCAGCGCCAGCGGCCGCGCCGGACGGCGCGGCACCGACACCGCCGCCACCGGCGTGCGCGCCAACGGCGAAATGTTCCCGATCGAAGGGTCGATCTCCACCAGCTGGCGCGGCCGCGAGCCGCTGCACACCATCATCCTGCGCGACGTCACCGAACGCCACCTGGTGCACCAGAAGCTGCAGCGCTCGCGCGACCAGCTGCGCCAGCTGTCGGCCGCGCTGCAAACCATCCGCGAGGAAGAGCGCACCTACATCGCGCGCGAGCTGCATGACGACCTCGGCCAGATCCTCGCCTCGCTGCGCATGGACCTGACCCTGTTGCAAAAAGATGGGACCGGCACCGCCGAAGCGCGGCGCCTGATGGCCGGCATGGAAACCAACCTGCTGACCGCCATCGCCTCGCTGCGCCGCATCGCCACCAACCTGCGTCCGCGCGCGCTCGACGAAGGCGGCCTGTATTTCGCGCTGCAGGGTCTGCGCGACGATTTCGTCGAACGCCACGCCATTCCCGCCACCTTGTTCGCCGACGAGGCCGAGCTGCGCCTGGACGATGCGGCCAGCACCGCCATCTTCCGCATCGTGCAGGAAGCCCTGACCAATATCGCGCGCCACGCCAACGCCAGCCACGTGACCATGAACCTGTACCGGCTCAATGGCGAACTCCTGATCCAGATCCGCGACGACGGCCGCGGCATCCGCGCCGAGGACATGGAAAAGGCCGAGTCGCTGGGCCTGATCGGCATGCGCGAGCGGGTGTGGGCCATGAACGGCGACATCACCATCTCCAGCGAGGAACCGCCCGGCACC
>JAEWEK010000317.1 GCA_023389425.1 Pseudomonadota bacterium
GCGCTGATCCAGCGCTTCGGCGCGCGCCCGGTGGCGCTGGCCGGCCGCGCCTCCGAACTGCATCCGCTGATCGCGCAATCGATGCGCGCCCGGCTGCCGGCCGGCACCCGGCTGGCCCTGATGGGCAGCCAGGCCCATTTCGCCGCCGCCCGGCTTGCCGCCGATCCCTTACCCAATTCGAAACACCGCCCTTCCTGATCGCACAACGATGAAATCCCTCCTCACCGCCTTGCTCCTCGCCCTGCTCGCCGGCTGCGCCACCGGGCCGCGCATCGACCACACCTACAACGCGAAATCGCAGTCGCCGCGCGTCAAGTTCATCGTGCTGCACTACACGGTGACCGACAAGGCCGGTTCGATCCGTGCCCTGACCCAGCAGGCGGTGAGCGCGCACTACCTCGTCACCGACGATCCGCAAACCGTCATCTATGGCCTGGTGCCGGAGACCGAGATGGCCTGGCACGCCGGCGTGTCGAGCTGGAAGGGCTACACCAACCTGAACACCAGCTCGATCGGCATCGAGATCGTCAACCCGGGCTGGACCGCGACGCCGGACGGCGGCCGCCAGTACTACGCCTTCCCGCAATACCAGATCGACGCGCTGATCCCGCTGGTCAAGGACATCGCCACGCGCTACCACGTGCCGCCGGAAAACGTGATCGGCCACAGCGACATCGCGCCGGGCCGCAAGCAGGATCCGGGTCCATTGTTCCCGTGGAAGCAGCTGGCCGCCGCCGGCATCGCCCTGTGGCCGGATGAAAACCGCGTGGCCGCCGTGCGTCCGGTGTTCGATACGCAATTGCCGGACATTACCTGGTTCCAGCGCAAGCTGGCCGGCTTCGGCTACGGCAACAAGGAAACTTGCCTGTTCGACCAGCAGACCAAGGACGTGCTGTCGGCCTTCCAGTCGCGCTTCCGCCAATCGAATATCGACGGCAATCCGGATGCGGAAACCGCGGCCCTGCTGGAAGTGCTGACCACGCCGGCGGCGGCGCCGCTGCCGGTGGTGCAGCCTTCGGTGCCGACGCCGAACGCGATGTGCGCCTGCCCGGTCACGCCGCCGGCGCCGGCAGTCCCGGTTGCGCCGATTGCACCCGAAGCGCCAGCCGCGCCAGTTGCGCCTCCGGCAACACCTGTGGCGCCGCTGCCTCCGGTGAAGCAGTGATTTATAGCTCGGCAGTAAGTTTGGCTGTATCCTCACAGCAGTCCGCGCGGGCCGCGGACTGCTTACATTGAAGGACCACGCGATGCGCCTGCGCCACATCGAAGTTTTCCACGCCATCATGCAGGTTGGCACCATCAGCGGAGCCGCACAGGTCCTGCATATTTCCCAGCCAGCCGTGACCAAGGTGCTGCAGCACGCCGAGCTGCAGCTGGGCATGCCGCTGTTCGAACGCGTCCGTGGCAAGCTCTACCCGAAGCCGGAAGCGCATCGCCTGTTCGTCGAAACCGAAAAGCTGAACCGCGACCTGCAAGGCATCCGCCGCCTCGCCGCCAGCCTCAAGAGCCGCGCGGCGGAAACCGTGCGCCTGGTGTCGACGCCGACGGTGGCGATCAGCGTGCTGCCGACCGCGATGACCAGCTGGCGCCGCGATTTTCCCGACACGCGCTGCGAACTGTCGACCCATCACACCAGCGAGATCGTCAACACCCTGCGCCTGGGCGAGGCCGACCTGGCGCTGTCGCTGCAGGATCCGCGCCATCCCGGCATCGTGGCCGAGCCGATCGCGCAGGGCATGCTGACCGTGATGGCGCCGGCCGGCACCTGGAGCGAGGCGCAGCGCCACAAGCCGATCTCGCCGCAGGAACTGAGCGGCGAGCTGATCGGCCTGGCGGACCGCGACCCGCTCGGCGAAATGGTGGTGGCCGCCTGCGAAGCGCAGGACGTGCAGCCGGTGTTCCATACGGTGGTGCAGACCTACCAGATCGCCCGCTCGCTGGTCGAGGCCGGCGCCGGCACCGCCGTGCTCGATCCATTCACCGCCGCCTCCGCGGCGCCCGGCAAGGTCCAGTGCCGCGTGTGGGAACCGGCGCTGCCGGTCCAGCTGTACCTGCTGACCGCCAGCCACGCCCCGCTGTCGCACGGCGCGCGCGACCTGGCCAACTGCATCGGCGCGGCCGCCCGCGCACTGCTCGACAAGGGAAGTACATGACATTCACCGTCGCCAGCGAAGACATCGCCGGCAGCGCGGAGTTCCGCCACCTGAGCAGCATCGACGGCATCGCCATCGACCTGCGCTACGCCACTCCCAACAATTTTGTCGGCCGCGACCTGTACTCGCCCTTCGACTGTGCCTGGCTGCACGTGCAGGCCGCGGCGGCGCTGGAGCAGGTCGTGGCCTTGCTGCGCGCGGAGCGTCCCGGCTGCACGCCGCTGGTGCTGGACGCGCTGCGCCCGCAGCGGGTGCAGGAACAGCTGTGGGCCGCGCTCGAAGGCACCGAGCTGCAGATGTACCTGGCCAATCCGGTGCGCGGCTCGATCCACTCCTACGGCATGGCGCTCGACATCACCATCCTCGACGAACAGGGCCGCGAGCTCGACATGGGCACCGGCTTCGACGACATGACCGAACTGTCGCACCCGCGCCTGGAAGACGGCTTCCGCGCCGAAGGCAAGCTGACGGCACGCCAGGTCGCCAACCGCCGCCTGTTGCGCGGCGCCATGCAGCAGGCCGGATTCGTCGGCATCAACACGGAATGGTGGCACTTCGATTGCGGCGACCGCGAGCTGGTGCGCCGCACATTCCGCCGCGTCCTGTAAGAACGCGGCATCGCTTGTCGCCCAAGCTGTCGCGGCGACGCATATCGCTCGCGCACGCTTGAGCATTGTCAGTCTCCGGTGGAATCGTACCGCGACAATCGGTGCGTACTGCCGAGAGATTGACGCCACCCGGCGCCTCCCTCTCGCACAGCAATGGTCTCCCCATTCCACAACAAGAGAGGTGCGTGATGAAAAGCTCGATGATGGCGCTCGCCGTGGGCGTCGCACTGGCAGGCTGCAGCACCGGCGACGGCAACGTCTTCGCGTCGCGGGACAAAACCGTGGAGTACTACCGCGTGTTCGACATCAAGGCCGATCCGTCGAACCCGGCGGTGGTCAAGGCGGCCAGCGAAGGCATCAGCCGCCGCATGGCGGACGCCACGCTGGCCACGCCGCCCGTCGGCGGCGACCTGCAGGAACAGCCCGGCCGCTTCAGGCTGGCCGATCCTTCCTCGGGGGCGCCGGGCAGCGCGGCGCGCGGCCCGAACTGCGAAGGCGCCAGTTGGACCGCCAGGGCGACGCCCCGCGTCAACGGCGGCGACAACATGAACATGATCGCCTGCCTGTTCCCTTACAAAAACGGTTACCACCTCGACATGTACGCCGTGTTCACCGAGAAAGAGGGCGGCTGGCTCGAATGGCCGCGCAAGGTAAGCGGCCGGCTGATGGGCACGCCGGAGAAATGGACCGACCAGACCATGGTCGACGTGGTGCGTTCGATCCGCGACTCGACCGGGGCGCAGGTGGCGCTGGTGGAAGCCAGGCCGGCGCTGGCCGGCGAACCGTGGCTGCAGGTCGGGCCGGGCGGGTCCGCGCCGGCCAGTGGCACGGGCGCGAGCGCGACGGCAGCGGCAACGCCCGCCGGCAGCACCGGCATGAACCATTCCAGCGCGGGCACCGGCGCCGCCGGCAACGCCGCGCCCGTGCCGAATCCGGCCAGCGCAATTGCACCCTTGCCTCCGCCGCCGGCGTCAGCGACTGCGGCCGCCGCAGCGCCGGTGGCGATGCCCGCACCTGCGGCGCCGATGTCGATGCCGGCACCCACTCCGGCGCCCACCGAAGCGCCGCCCGCCGCGCCGACCACGATCGCCACCGGTGACACCGGCACCAAAGCCGACAAGACCGACGTCAAGTAAGGCGGTGCACAGCGCGCCCGGCCTGGGCCGTCGATTGCTTTAGAATCTAGGGAGCTTGACGGCGTGGCGAACAAACATGATCCAGACAATCAGCACCGCAGGGCGCGGCGCGCATAACGAAGACCTGATCGCAACATATGAACGGGAGGGCCTGACTGACCTGGTGATCCTGGACGGTGCCACATCGCTTGCGGACGAGGACTACGTCGATCCCGACGCGGGCGACGTCGTGTGGTTCGTGCATGCGTTCGCCATGGCGCTGGGCGAGGCCATTGCGCCAGACCGCTCGCAGGCCGACACCGTGGTGCGCGCAATCGAGCAGGTGCGGACCGAATACGACCGCCGCACCGGCGATACCGCGGTGCCCTCGTACGCCTGGCCGATCGCGGCGCTGACGTGGGTGCGCATCCGGTCCGGTCGTGGCGAGATGACGCTGGACGTCTGGTGCGTCGGCGACTGCAAGACCTTGCTGCGCATGCCGGATGGGAGGGTGGCCGACCTCGATCCTTACGTCAATCCTTTCGAAGCGCAGCTGCTGCAGCGCGTGCGCGAGGAAGCCGCGCGGGGCGACGATCCGGCCACGCGCCTGCAGCGCCTGATGCCGGTGCTGCGCGAACGGCGCGCATCCCAGAACGCGACGACGGCGCCGGCTTCGCTGTGCCTGTATCCGCACGGTCCCTTCGACGCGCGCTGCCATCGCGTCGGCGTGGAGCCGGGCACGATGTTGTTGATGATGACGGACGGGTTTTACCGGCTGGTCGATACCTACGGCATCTACGACGATGCGGGGCTGGCCGATGCCTGCCGCCAACGCGGGCTGGAAGCCATGATGTCGGAACTGCGTGCCTTCGAGCAAGGTGGAGCGGCTTCCATCGCGATCAAGCGCGCGGACGACGCTTCCGCGATCGCGTGGATCGCCGGGAAGCGATAGGGGCGCGGCAGCAACAACTCAGGCCGTCGCCGCGCCGGGCCCGGCCCCTTACTTCACCTCGACGGCCTGCTGGCTGACCAGGGCCTGCTGCCCCGGTGCCCCCGAGCGCGCCACCCAGTCCACCAGCGCATCCAGCACCGCGCGCCCCTTGCCGTTCGCGACGAGCTCGGTGTTGAGCATCCCCACCACCACGCACAGCTTGCCGCTCGCATCCGGCACATAGCCCGCAACCGCGGCCACATCCCGCAAGCTGCCCGTCTTCAGGCGTGCATGGCCCGCTGCCGGGCTGTTCTTGAGCCGCTTGCGCATGGTGCCGTCGACCGCCACGATCGGCAGGCTGGCCTGGAACTCGGGCGCCCAGTTGCTCGACAGGCCGGCCTCGAGCAGGCTGCCCATCTGCTGCGGCGTGATCCGCTCGATGCGCGACAGTCCCGAACCGTTTTCCATCACCAGCCCGGTATCGTCGATCTGGTGCGCGCGCATCCAGTCGCGCACCGCACGGTCCGAACGCACGAAGGTCGTTTCCGGCGCCGGCGGCAGCGGACGGCTGCCCAGCACCGGATCGCTCTCCAGGCTGCCCAGGCTGAGGAACACCGTCCGCGCCAGCGTGTTGTCCGAGGGCTTGTTGATGTCGCGCACCAGCTCCGGCAGGGAGCGCGACACGTGCGCCGCCAGCAGCGCCGCGTCCGCCGGCGTGTAGCCTTCCACGGTCGACCCGTGGATGGTGCCGCCCAGCTGCTTCCATGTCAGCCGCAGCAGGCGGTCGAGATAGTCGTTGCGGTCGACCACATTGATGCTGTTGCTGGCCACGCAGTTGCGCGGGAAGGTCCCGTGCAGCATCACCTTGATGCGGCCGGCCTTGTCGGTCACCGCCTCCGGCAGCTTCCAGCCGTCTTCCCATTTCGCGCAGTCGCCGTCGACCAGGCGCATGTCCGAGCCGATCGCGACCCGGTCCAGCGCAGGCTGCATCTCCAGCTTGAGCTTGCCGCCGGCCGAGCGCATGTCGATCTGCAGCATGTTCTTGTTGATGAGCAGCGCGTCCGGGATCACGTTGTAATACGCTTCCGGCGATTCGTCGAAGGGCGCAATGCCGAGGTCGCCGCGTGCCGGATTGAACAGCTTGCGGTCGAACACGATGTCGCCCGCGATCTTGTGGATACCCTGGTAGCGCAGGGCGCGCAGCATGTTCTCCAGCGCCTCGCCCGACAAGTCCATGTCGGCGCCGCCGCGCACGATCAGGTCGCCCTTGAGCACGCCGTTCTTGACCTCGCCGTTGCTGCGCAGCTCGGTGCGGCCGCGGAACACCGGCCCCAGCTGCTCCAGTCCGACCATGGTGGTCACCAGCTTCATCGTCGAGGCCGGCGCCATCGCCTGCCTGGCATTGTGCGCGACCACCACCTCATTCCCGCGCAGCACCAGCATCCCGACCGCATCGGCGGGAATGCCGTTGGCGGCGAGCGCCTGGTTGACCGGGTCGGGCAGCTGGGCGTAGGCGGGCAGCGAGGCGAGCAGGGCGGCAGCGAGGGCGAGGCGGCGCAGCATGGGAATCCTTAACCGAAGAAGAGATAGGCGACGCCGATGGCGCCGACGATGCCGGCGAAATCGGCGATGAGGCCGGCGGAGATGGCGTAGCGCGCCTTCTTGATGCCGACCGAACCGAAGTACAGCGCGACGATGTAGAAGGTGGTGTCGGTCGAGCCCTGGAAGATGCAGGCGAGGCGGCCGACGAAGGAGTCCGGGCCGTAGGTTTTCATGGCGTCGATCATCATGGCGCGCGAGCCGCTGCCCGAGAGCGGTTTCATCAGCGCGGTAGGCAGCGCCGGCGTGAAATCGGTCGGCAGGCCGAGCTGGTGCAGCAGCCAGTCGAAACCGCTGACGATGAAGCCGAGCACGCCCGAATTGCGGATCACCGAGATCGCCACCAGCATCCCGACCAGGTAGGGGATGATGGTGATCGAAGTCTGGATGCCGCCTTTCGCGCCTTCGATGAAGGTCTCGTAGACGTTGACCTTCTTGCGCAGCGCGCCGCCGATGAAGGATACGATAATCAGCAGCAGGATCAGGTTGCTGGCCACGCGCGAGGACAGTTCGATCTCGGGCTTGCTCAGGTAGTTGGTCATGCTCCAGACCAGGAGGCCGATGGCCGCGGTGATGCCGCCCAGCCAGCCGATGATGACGCGGTCGAACAGGTTGATGCGCTGGCGGATCGAGACGGCGATGATGCCGGCCAGCGCCGAGATGAA
Organism: Pseudomonadota bacterium; assembly: GCA_023389425.1. GTDB lineage: Bacteria > Pseudomonadota > Gammaproteobacteria > Burkholderiales > Burkholderiaceae_D > Telluria. The sequence goes on from JAEWEK010000317.1 coordinate 7,072, forward strand.
GGTGCCGATCATGCACGGAATAAAAATGTCCGACGGGTCTTTGGCACCGAGAATCGCGCGCTGCGCCATGATGGCCAGCGGGATCAGG
>JAEWEK010000035.1 GCA_023389425.1 Pseudomonadota bacterium
GACGGCTGAGAAAGTCACCGAAGCATTCAAGATCATGCTGAAGAACCCGGGCCTGAAGGCCATCCTGGTCAACATCTTCGGCGGCATCATGCGCTGCGACGTGATCGCCGAAGGCGTGATCACCGCATCGAAGGCCGTCTCCCTGCAAGTGCCGCTGGTCGTGCGCATGAAGGGCACCAACGAAGACATCGGCAAGAAGATGCTGGCTGACTCCGGCCTGCCGATCATCTCGGCTGACACCATGGAAGACGCAGCGAAGCAGGTCGTGGCCGCTGCTGCTGGCAAAGCCTAATAGCGAAGGATAGAAAAATGTCGATTCTGATTAACAAAGACACCAAAGTCATCACCCAAGGCATCACCGGCAAGACCGGCCAGTTCCACACCCGCATGTGCCGCGACTACGCGAACGGCCGTGAAGCCTTCGTGGCCGGCGTGAACCCGAAGAAAGCAGGCGAGGACTTCGAGGGCATCCCCATCTTCGCGAACGTCAAGGAAGCGAAAGCTGAAACCGGCGCGAACGTGTCGGTGATCTATGTTCCGCCGGCAGGCGCTGCCGCCGCGATCTGGGAAGCCGTCGAAGCCGAGCTCGACCTGGCGATCTGCATCACCGAAGGCATCCCGGTCCGCGACATGATGGAAGTGAAAGACCGCATGGCCAAGGCCGGTTCGAAGACCCTGCTGCTGGGCCCGAACTGCCCGGGCCTGATCACCCCGGACGAAATCAAGATCGGCATCATGCCGGGTCACATCCACAAGAAGGGCCGCATCGGCGTCGTCTCGCGCTCGGGCACCCTGACCTATGAAGCAGTGGGCCAGCTGACCGCGCTGGGCCTGGGCCAGTCGTCGGCAGTGGGCATCGGCGGCGACCCGATCAACGGCCTGAAGCACATCGACATCATGAAGATGTTCAATGACGACCCGGACACCGACGCCGTCATCATGATCGGCGAGATCGGCGGCCCGGACGAGGCCAATGCCGCTTACTGGATCAAGGACGACATGAAGAAGCCGGTGGTTGGCTTCATCGCTGGCGTCACCGCGCCTCCGGGCAAGCGCATGGGCCACGCCGGCGCGCTGATCTCGGGCGGCGCCGACACCGCGGAAGCCAAGCTGGAAATCATGGAAGCCTGCGGTATCAAGGTCACTAAGAACCCGTCGGAAATGGCCAAGCTGCTGAAGGCAATGCTGTAATTACATTGCATGCATAAGAAAAGGGAGCTTCGGCTCCCTTTTTTATCGCCGACAAATTTGTCGGCTATCGATATCAAATGACAAACTTTGGCCGGCGCGCTGACAAATTTTGTCACCTGCCGCAGCAAATATGCCGTTTACTGTCGACTTTATTGTTTTTTAACCAACAAAACGTGGTAATTTCCAGCTGGCACGGCATTTGCTCCATAGAAAACCGTGGCACCGATGCAGTAAGCCCCCTACCTAACCTGGAGAGATGAAAATGAAATCGATGAAAATCGCTAAGAAAGCCCAAGCCGGCTTCACCCTGATCGAACTGATGATCGTTGTCGCGATTATCGGTATCCTGGCTGCCGTCGCAATCCCGGCATACAGCGACTACACCTCGAAGGCCAAAGTGGCCAACGCCATGACCGCAACCGAGCCGTACAAGACCGCTGTTGCAATGTGCACCCAAGAGGGCAACGACATCGCCAACTGCAACCCGACCAGCACCCCGGCTGCATTCGCCAACACCACCTTCGCTGCAACCAAGGAAGTGTCGGCGGTTGAAGTGGCCAATGCCGGCGTCATCACCATCACCCTGAAGGACATCGGCAAGGGTACCGATACCAAGACGGTCACTTTCACCCCGACCCTGAACAACACCTCGGTGTCGTGGGTGGTTGACGCTCACACCAGCATCACCGACAACCCGGCCGTCGTCGCTGCATTCGAGAAGAACAACGTCGGCAGCTAATCGAATAGCTAGCTGAACCGCAAATGCCGTCCCGCGCAAGCCGGACGGCATTTTCTATTTCCTCGTGAACTTTCTGCAGAACAGCGGGCATGATGTCCAGCGCATCGTCGAAGTTGTCTTTCTTGGTATCGGCGGTCTGGCCTTAGCATTGCTTGCCGGTCGCACGCAGATCGCGGCGAACCTCGGTCGAGGCATCGGGCTGGCATTGTCAGCTGTCTTCGCATGCGGACTCGCATCCAGCGCGCTCGCTTATTCTCCAGTACACGCACTCTATGAAGTCGGCAGCCTGGCGCTGCTCGTCCTGATAGCACTCGCGGGCGCAAGCGGCCTGGCGCGCGAGCCGTCCATGCTGCCGCGCGTACTCCAGTTTTTCGCGGCCATCGCCGCCGTTTATACCCTCAAGCTCGTTGCGGTCTACGTTTCCGTCTGGATCGTCCAGATCCAACCCGCGACGGTGCATTTCACGCCCGGCTTCAGCAATTTCCGCCATTTCAACCATGTCGAGACAGCTGGACTACCACTCCTGATGCTGGCATGGCTGCTGGCCCCGCGCGGCAGCCGCCTGCGCTGGCTATGGTTCGGAACCGCTGCAATATGGTGGGCCGTCATGTTCATGAGCGCAGGGCGCGGTTCGATGGTCGGCCTGGCTGCCGCTTGCCTTGCGCTGCTGGTGGTGCGCGGCCGTTCCGCGTTGCCCATGCTGCGGGCGATGCTGTGGAGTGTCTTTGCCGGCGTAATTGTCTACATCGTTTTCTTCGTGCTGCTGCCAAAGGCGGCCGGCATGCTGCCCTTTGGCGAACTCTCGCAAATGGTAGCGCGGTCTGTTTCCGATCCGTCCAGTGGGCGCACCTTCCTGTGGAAACTGGCCGCGAGCCTGATCGCAAGCCATCCATGGCTGGGCGTGGGCCCATTGCATTTCGCCCATTACGGCGCCCAGCTTCGTTTCGGCGCCCATCCGCACGACTGGATGCTGCAGGTCGCGGTGGAGTGGGGCGTTCCCGCGCTGGCTGCGCTGTGCATCGCGATCGCGCTGGCCGTGCGCGGCTTGCTCGCCGCCGGCGCGCGCGTCGACAAACACGATGCGGTGAACCAGAATATCGTCGCCGCCCTGATCCTCGCCGGCGCAGCCTTGCTGGTGGATGGAATGGTGTCAGGCAGCCTGGTGATGCCGCAGAGCCAGCTGATGATCGCGTTCTATATCGCCTGCGCGGCAGGCTGGACCTGGTCGCGAAATGCGCGCTCGATTCCGCCCACGCGAACGCATAGCGCAACCCATTCCCTGATTGCTGTCGTTTCCGTGATCGCGCTGGTCTACGGAGTCGCTCCCCAGTTCGGCGACAAACTTGCGGACCGGCCGCAGACGGCGGCCGAGGAAAAGGCGAACGGTGCCGAGGTCCCTTGGCCGCGCCAATGGCTGTGGGGATACTTCTGATCTGATTGCACCAAAAAAAGGTGCTGTCTGCGTTAAGTGTTGACTTAAGCACGTCGTCCCGGCGCAGGCTGGGACCCATACTGAGCATATTCGATCGCGGCTGCGGCGAGAGCTGCAGGCACGCACACTCAGCATGGGTTCCGGCGTGCGCCGGAACGACGAATCACTTTCAACACTTAACGCAGACAGCGCCAAAAAAAACGCCTGCTGTATTACCGCAGGCGTTTTCGTTCGAGCATCGCGATTTATTTCAGGTGCTTGTCCAGCCACCCCAGCACCGTGTGATGCCACAGCAGCGAGTTCGCAGGCTTGAGCACCCAGTGGTTCTCGTCCGGGAAGAACAGGAACTTGCTCTCGATGCCGCGGCGCTGCAGTGCCGTGAAGGTCGACAGGCCCTGTGCGGTCGGGATGCGGAAGTCCAGGTCGCCCTGCACGACCAGCATCGGCGTCTTCCAGTTATTCACGAAATTAACCGGGTTGAACTTCTCGTGATTCTGCGGCACGGCGAAGTAGGCGCCGCCGTTTTCCCAGTCCGTGAACCACTGCTCTTCGGTCGAGTACGCCATGCCGCGCGCATCGAACACGCCGTCGTGGTTGACGATGCACTTGAAGCCGTCGGACCAGTTACCCTCGATCCAGTTCATCATGTAGCCGCCGTAGGATGCGCCCAGCGCGCAACTCTTCTCTCGGTCCAGCCAAGGATACTTGGCCACCGCGGCCGCCATGCCCTTCTTCAGGTCCTCGAGCGGTGCGCCGCCCCAGTCGCCGCTGATGGCGTCGGTGAACTTCTGGCCGTAGCCGGTCGAGCCGTGGAAGTCGATGAACACGACCGCATAGCCGGCGCCCGCATAGGTCTGCGGATTCCAGCGATAGCTCCAGCCGTTGCCGAAGCTGCCCTGCGGGCCGCCGTGCACGAGGAAGGCGATCGGATATTTCTGGCCCGGCATCGCATTCCACGGCTTCATCACGTAGCCATGCACGGTGTCGCCACCGGCGCCCGCGAACGAAAACTGCTCGAACTCGCCCCAGCGCACATCGGCCAGCTGCGCCGCGTTCAAGTTGGTCAGCTGGCGCGGCTTGCCGTTCAGCTTCATCTCGAACAGCTGCGCGCCCGATTGCAGGTTCGACTGCGTGTAGGCGATGGTGTTGTTGCGCACGTCGAAGCCGCCGATCGCACCTTTGTCTGTCAGCGCGGTCACCTTGCCGCTGGCGATGTCGATCGCGAACAGCTTGTGGTTGCCGACGTCTTCGGCGTCCACGATCAGCGACTTGCCGTCGCTGCTCCACTGCATGCCGCCCGGCGAGCGGTCCCAGCTTTCGGCCACGTGGCGTTTCTGGCCGCTGGCGACATCCATCAGCACGATGTGGAAGCGGTCGGCCTCGAAGCCCGGGCGGGTCATGGCCAGGTAGGCGATGGTGCGGCCGTCCGGCGAGTAGATGCCCTTGGTGTCCCAGGCCTGGTTGTCCGCCGTCAGGTTGCGCGGCGCTTCGCCGCCGGTCGCCGGCACCGAATACAGGTCGAAGTTGGTCGACCATGCTTCGGACCTGGCGCCGACGCGGGCCGAGAACAGCACGGTCTTGCCGTCCGGGCTGAAGCGGTATTCGTCATGGTCGCCGAAGGGTTTCGACGGCACGTCGCCCTCCAGCGAGCCGGACAGGTTGACCGGCTGCGCGCTGACACGGCCTCTGGCATCGATCGGCGCCGAGTACAGCACCGAGTTCTTGCCGTCCGCCCAGGTATCCCAGTGGCGCACGAACAGGTGGTCGTAGACGCGGCCGGAGGCTTTGTTCTTGCCCTTCTCGTCGTCGCGCGATTTGGTGCAGGCCAGGTCCGCGCAGTCGCGGTACACCGACATGCTCATCAGCACGCGGTCGCCACGCGGCGACAGGCGGAAGTTGTCGATGTCGATCGGCGAGCTGGTGACCATCGACGCTTCGCCGCCGCCCAGCGGAAGTCGCCAGATCTGCGACGAACCGGAGCGCGCCGACAGGAAGTAGATGGCGTCACCCGAAGGCGACCATTCCGGATCGCCGCTGCTGGCGCTGTGATTGGTCAGGCGCACCGGCGCGGCGTTGGCGGCGCGCAGGTCCACCATCCACAGCTCGGTATGGCCGCGGTTCTTGGCCAGGTCGGTGGTGCGCACGGTGTACACGACGCGCGTGCCGTCCGGCGACACCACCGGGCTGCTGACGCGTTCCATGCTGACCAGGTCTTCCACCGTGAAGCCGCGCGGCGCGGCCGTCGCGCCGGTGGCCGCCAGCGTGGCGGCGAGCGCGAGCAAGCGTAGTTTCATTCGATCCCCTCAATGATTGTCCAAACGCACCGGACTGAACGGCGCAAGGTCAGCAATGTATCACGCGCCACGCGATGTCGCGCTATGCTTAATATGAGTAATCAGGAGAACGCGATGATCGAATCGAAGCATATCGTACGGCAACCCGCCGTACAGGCGCGAGGCAACGCCGCGGTAAGCCACCCCGTCAATCCGGCGGCGCGTCGGCGCACCAGCTCGCTGGGGGATGCGACCGGGCTGACCCAGGTGGGCGTCCACATCAACGTGATCGAACCCGGGGGCACCAGTACCGAGCACCACCGGCACGCTTGCGCCGATGAATTCATCTACGTGCTGAGCGGGCAGGGAACGGTCTGCCTGGATGGCAACGAGCATACGGTCGAGGCCGGCGATTTCATCGGCTTTCCGGCCAACGGCCCGGCGCACGCGATGATCAATACCGGCACCGACGAGCTGGTCTATCTCGTCGGCGGCAATCGCCCGCCGGTGGACGTGTGCGATTTCCCACGCCAGGGCAAGCGCCTGTACATTTTCAACGGCACCGAGGGCCGGCGCTACGACCTGATCGATACAGCCGACCTCAAGCCCCTGCACCGCTGACGGGCTGGTGGACGAATTCGTAGGCACCGATGCAGTTGCCGTCGGCGGCGCGGGCGCGTCCGTCGAAATCGGTCGAATGAGCGTCGCTGGCGGTGCCGGCGCCGCCGGCCGCCGAATCCCTGGATAGGTGGAAATTCGGCAGCAGAAGGTGCTTCTTGTACTGCACGAAACCCGGGTCACCGCTGCGGGTGCCGGTGACGGCATTGCCCATCTTGCCCCAGTCGCGTGTGTTGCCCGAGACCAGGTTGTTCTTGTAGAAGTTGATGCCCATGATGCCGCCGCGGCCAATGTATTCCTCGATGCCGACATAGTTGTCGTAGGCGATGTTGTTATAGATGAGCGAGCCCTTGTGCTCGACCGGCTTGCCGCGGTACTCGCCCGTTCCCACCACGATGCCGACGTTGGAGGCCGCCACCGTATTGTTGATGACCTTGACGGCCGTCGCCTCGTGGTACAGGTGGATCGCCGCCCCCTTGTAGGCGCGGTAGACGATGTTGTTGACGACGCTGCCCGAGCTGCTGACGTAGATGCCCTGGAAGCGCGTGCAGTTGCTGCCGTCCTGGCCGATGTCGCGCACCCAGTTGCCGATCGCATCGCTGAGGCCGCCACTGGTCGACGCGTCGATATTGATGCCGGCGCCGCCCGCGCCGCTGCTGCATGAATACCAGCGGGCGATGTCGTGCACGTAATTGTCGCGGATGACGCTGCGGGTGCCGCTCGTGTAGATGCCCTGACGCCAGTTATCGAAGGCAGAATCTCCCGATTGAGAACCGTCCACTTCGAAGCCGACGATCTGGACATAGTCGCCGCTATTGGTCCAGGCCGTCGTATCGTCGAACTGGCGCACCTTGGCCGAGGCCGGCACGATCCGGGCGCCCCACCGGACCGTCGAGATCCAGTAGATACCGCCATCCGCGCCGCTCGCGGCACCGGCGCTGCCGTTGGCGCTGGTGCTGAAGCCGCCTTCGTACACGCCCGGTTTCACATAGACGGTGGTGCTGGCCGCCTTCACTGCCTTGGCGGCCGCCGCAAGGGTCTTGTACGGATACGCGGCGCTGCCATCCTCGCGGCTGCCGGTGGCGGCGGCGTCGACCCAGACCTTGTTGCGGGTGGCGCTGCCAATGCTGTCCCAGTCGTGCAGGCGCTGCAGTTCTTCGCTGTCTTTCAGCTCATAGGCGATCTGCTCGGTGGAGAGGCCGGTCTGCTGCCAGAAGCGCAGGCCGGTCTCGTCCGGCTGGCGGCCGAGCAGCCACCAGTACAGGCCGGAGATCTGGTCGGCGACCGCGGCGGGGGCCGTGACCGGAATGGGCGCCGCTTCCGATGCGGCGAGCTGCGTCGCAGGCGGCGGTTCCGGTGCGGACGTGCCGCCGCAGGCAGCGATCAGCGCAAATAAGGTACAACAGGACAACGATTGGACCAGCTTGTTCATGTCTTCTTCCTTCATGGGTTGAAAAAGAGCAGATGCGTGTGTGCTGTTCAATGCAGCGCAAGCATTTGAGGGAGAGACACTGACGCGGTTCATCGCGCGAAGGCCGAGCCTGCGCGGGATCAAACGCTGAGGCTGGTTTTGGGATTAGCGGGCTCGGCCGCCGAGTAGACAAAAAAATGCCCCGCATCTGAGCGGGGCAGGTGTCGATGTCGCCTGTGGACCGGAGAATCAGCCCATCGAATGCAGCCCGATCATATTGCCTTCGGTATCGTTGACCAGCGCGATGAAACCGTACTCACCGATCGAGAATTTTTCCTTGACGATGTTCCCGCCAGCCGAGGCCGCGCGTGCCGCGGCGGCAGCGCAATCTTCCGTGATGAAATAGACCAGCACGCTGTTGCCGCCGCCGCCGAAGCCTTCCATCTTCACCAGCGCCCCCGGTGATCCGTAGCCGCCCTGTTGCCCCGGGAAGGCCCACATCGTCGGGCCTTCCGCATGGTCCGGCGAATGCATGTTCGTTAATTCGAGCTGCATGACGGTCTCATAGAACTTGCGTGCGCGGTCCATGTCCTGCACGTAGATCTCAAACCAGCCAACCACATTGTTGTTCATGGGATTCCTCTCGAGAGAAAAGTGATGAGAACTGCCGGGTGGTTCAAGCCAGGTTCAGTTGCCACGACACGCCGAAGCGGTCGTTTACCCAGCCGAATTTCTTGCTGAAACCATAGTTCGCCAGCGGCATCAGGGCCGCGCCGCTGTCCACCAGCCTGGCGAAAGCCGCTTCCAGTTCGGCCTCGTTGTCGCATTCGACGAACAGCGAAACGGAAGGCGTGAATGTGAACGCGTGGGGCGCCGGGCTGTCGATGCACATGATGCGCTGCCCGGCCACGGTGAAGTCGGCACGCCGGACGCTGCCTTCCTTGCCGGGCTCGCCTGGGCCGTAGCGGTCGATATTGTGGATGTCGGAGCGCGGGAACAGCGACACGTAAAACGTCATCGCCTCCTCGGCGGCGCCTTCGAACATCAGGAATGGTGTGACGGAACGCGCCATGCAGATGCCTCCGAAGGATTAGATGTCGGCGCTCCAGTCGCCGCTCTTGCCGCCGTGCTTTTCCAGCACGCGCACATTAGCGATGCCGCGGTCGTTCCCCTAAAGTAAAATATCAGTGGCACGCTTCCATAGCTCAGTTGTAAGTGGTAAGGCATCGTGTTTATTGGTAGTACTTATAGTACATCAGAACATTTAATAAGAACGCATGGCATACGCAACCCTACAGTTCACTCGCGCCGAATATAACGCTGCTGGTCGGGCCTTCGCAGATAACGTTGGCGACCCTATTGACTGCTTGGCAATAATTGACAATTTTCGAGCTTCACATGCCCACCCGCTAAACACGTTTCACACGACGTTAAAGAACCGTGCACACAAACTGGCTCCGAAGGCACTCGTGGTACAGCGCGTGAAACGTCTCGATTCAATCGCAGCAAAGCTTCGAAGTAAGAGCAGCATGCGGTTAACGCAAATGCAAGATATTGGTGGCTGCAGGGCAGTGATGCCTAACGTCCAATTGGTGCGGAGCTTAGAGGCGATTTACCCCCCGGTGTCAGAATAGTTGTCGCGTCACCTGATGAAGTAAAAACATACCGGGGACGGGCAAGAGAGATCGTGTGAAGCAGTATTCAGCAGAACGGAAAGAAGCGCTACTGCGGCAGATGATGCCGCCGCAGAACAGGCTGGTATCGGAGTTGGCCCGCGAGAGCGGGATTACAGAGCAGACCCTTTATACTTGGCGCCGTCAACTTCGTAATCAAGGAACGCCGGTGCCAGGTAGTGGGAAGAATGCTGAGGAATGGACCTCGGAGAACAAGTTCGCCGTAGTGCTGGAAACGGCTACGCTGAACGCAAGCGAACTGGCGGAGTATTGCCGCCGCAAGGGCTTGTTCGCGGAGCAGATCGCCACATGGCGCGCCGCGTGCATGTCGGCCAACGCGAGCGTTGCGCAGCAGACCCGGGGCCAGCAGGCGCAGTCGAAGGAAGACAAGAAGCGCATCCGGCAACTGGAGAAGGACTTGCAGCGCAAGGAGAAGGCGCTGGCCGAGGCGGCAGCGCTGCTGATCTTGCGAAAAAAAGCCCAGGCGATCTGGGGGGACAAAGAGGAAGACTGATCAGCGCCCCAGATCGCCTGTTGTGTGTTGAGTTGATCCGTGAGGCGGAGGCGGCCGGCAGCCGGTTGGCGCCAGCCTGCAGCGAACTGGGCATTACCCTGCGCACGTTCCAGCGCTGGGTGCGCGATGGCGACGATGCCGTGGCCGCCGACAGCCGCCCGACCAGTGTGCGGCAAGAGCCAGCCCACAAGCTGAGCGAAGATGAGCGTATCGAGATCCTGGCCGTTGCCAACAGCGAGGAATTCGCCAGCATGCCACCCAGCCAAATCGTGCCGACGCTGGCCGATCGGGGCGTGTATGTCGCCTCGGAGTCGAGCTTCTACCGTGTCTTGAAAGCGGCGTCGCAACAGCACCACCGAGGCAGAGCAAAGAAGCCTTGCGAACGCGTAGTCACGAGCCATTGCGCCGCTGGTCCGAATCAAGTGTGGAGTTGGGATATCACGTGGATGCCAGCTGCGATCAAGGGCCAATATTATTACTGGTACATGGTGCTCGACATCTTTAGCCGCAAGATCGTCGGTCACGAGGTGCATGTAGCGGAATCGGCGGAACTGGCGTCACGACTGATGCGCCGCACTAGCCTGGCCGAGGGACTGGCAGGCCGTCCACTGGTGCTCCATTCGGACAACGGCAGCGCCATGAAGGGCGCCACCATGTTGGCCACGCTGGAGCAGCTGGGTGTGGCGCCGTCGTTTAGCCGGCCGCGCGTGAGCAACGACAATGCTTACGCGGAGTCGCTGTTCAGGACCTGCAAGTACCGCCCGGACTACCCGAACAAACCATTTGGGAGCTTGGAGGAGGCCCAGGCGTGGACGCAGAAATTCGTGCGTTGGTATAACCAGGATCACAAGCACAGCGGTCTGAAGTTCGTGACGCCGGCACAGCGCCACAGCGGTCAAGCCGTGGCAATTCTCGAACGCCGTGAACAGGTCTATCACGAGGCCAGAAACCGCAACCCGCAGCGCTGGTCGCAGGGCACGAGGAATTGGAAACTGGAGGATCAAGTCTGGTTGAATCCGGAACGGATTCAACCAGAAGCACTAAAGCAAGCAGCTTGAGATGACGCGACAACTACGTTGACAAACGCCGTT
>JAEWEK010000037.1 GCA_023389425.1 Pseudomonadota bacterium
GAGTAGCAGTGGGCGGAGCAATCGCATGACAACCTCGTCGGAAAGGGCAGTGAGCCGAGAAGTCATGGATGGTGTCATGTGTTTGTTGCAACGCAAAGCGTTGGTGGCGAGGTATCGGAAATCGATACTTTGAGGGGCGTTTGGCGGTACTGATGCGCGGCGAGGTGTTTGCCGCGAGTCCAAAACAAAAAAGGCGTCGCGATTTCTCGCAACGCCTTTCCTGCTGTATCTGGTAGGCCGTGCTGGGCTCGAACCAGCGACCAACGGATTAAAAGTCCGCTGCTCTACCAACTGAGCTAACGACCCGATGAGCCCGCTATTATAGCGGCAGTTTTTGGCTTGCGCCAGTGTCAAGCAATCTCGTGTTAGCGCTAAGTAGTAATGTCCCCTCTCCGCTAAATAAAAACGTCCCTTGGGATGCTTCCAAGGAGGACGCCTCGGTCCTGTGCCTTGACCGTTGCCAAGTGGCCTAAAAACAATCAGCGCATGATGACGACTTGACCTTCACGGAGGCATCATGGCAGCAGATTACTACCTGCAGATCGAGGGCATCAAAGGCGAGTCCACGGATTCGGCGCACGCCGGCTGGCTCGAGTGCTTGTCTGTCACCTGGTCGATCACGCAGCCGAAAAGCGCGACCACGTCGACGGCCGGCGGCCACACTGCTGAGCGCGCCGAGCTCACCGAGATAAGCATCACAAAGCTGGTTGACCTGTCCTCCCCGATTCTGATGCAGACATGCGCGGCTGGGAGGACCATCCCAAAGGCCAAGGTCGAATTCTTTCGCGCAGACGGCGGTGGCGAGCGGGTCAAGTATTTCGAGCTTGAACTGGCGAATGTGCTGATCGGTCACATCACGCCGAGCTTCGCTGGCGGCGGCTTGCCGATCGAAAACCTGGGTCTGAAATTCTCCAAATCGATTTGGCGGTACACGCAGCAGAAGGTCAGTGGCGGTACAGCCGGCAGTACCGTCGGTGGATGGGATCTCGCCACCAACAGGATCACGATATGATGCGCGCCGCCCTTTGCGTGCTGGCGCTCGCTGTCACCGCCCACGCCGGGCCGGTTCCCGACCCTCACCCATTCCCGTGGATCACGGGCGAGGCACTGCTACAGAAGCTAGAGCGGCCGCGCAAGCCATCCGACCCGACGGAGGCGGCTGCGTACATGATGGGTATTGAGGATGCAACCGCGGATCGTGACTGGTGTTACAGCAAGACGAAGCCGGGTACGTCGCAAATCCAGCCTGCGCTACTGGACTTGATTCGCTCGCTTCCGCCGGCCGAAGCAAAGCGCAACGCGGCGCTGCTGGCCGTTCGGGCGTGGAAAAAAGCTTGGCCATGCACGCCGTACGAGGCTTGGAGCAAGATTAGGCCGCGTCGCGGGATCGTGTCGTTCTTCCATCTGCACGGTGGCGATTGGGATCCGCAAGGCCATATCGACTTGGTTGAGCCGGCGAGCATGAATGATCTGCAATGCTTAGGGGCGTGCTACTGGTCGTCCACTGAGGCCTGGTTTTGGTCGCTCAGGTAGACCCATTGTTAGCGCTAAGTCGTGCGACCGCCACGCCCAGGGGCAGGTGCCTGACCCATTGGCCACCGCCGTCGCGGTGCTGCAACTCAGTGATGACGGCCTCGATTTACGACGAACTGCATGATATACGCCACGAGCCGGCGCCCGGTGAGCGGTCGGAGTTGACGAGCAAAGCGCGAACATGGCTTCAACACATTAGAAATGGAGAGCTTCCGGCCGACGAAGTCAGCCCTGGACTGTACGCCTTGCTAACCAAGGATGGCGGCCGTCCCTTAAGGAAGCTGCAATCCCGCCTCGATGTCTACGGGCGTCCAGAAGCGCTTATTTACGAAGGGACCGTCGTCAATATCCACGACTACGGTGTCCGCTACGGAGCGCAGTGGTTCAGGCTGTCGATGGGGGTGAATGCCGACGGCAAGCTGAGTTCATTGAACCTTATCCCGGAATGACTGCAATTCCATTGGCGCTGCGTTAAGTGTTGAAAGTGACTCGTCGTTCCGGCGGAGGCCGGAACCTATGCTGAGTGTGCGTGCATGCAGCTCTCGCCGCGACCGCGATCCAATATGCTCAGCATGGGTCCAACTACGCCGGGACGACGCGCTAAAGTCGACACTTAACGCGGACAGCGCCTTTCCATGTGCCCTGTCCGCATCAGTCAATCGGTGGCCAAATGCCCGCCTTCGCCTTCCCAATTCTGGACTTCGTAAGGCGCGTCAAAGCCCGGCGGCCGGTACGTGCCGGTCTTCGTCACCGCATTGTCGACTTCCTGTGGCGTCAGTAAGACCGTGGTTTTGCATGTGGTAACGCCAGCGGCATTCACTTTGAGGGCAAGTGCAGCCGCGCTGGTATTGTCGGGAAGTTCGCAGATGACGATGACATCCCTGTCGCCGAACACGAAATAGAACGCCTCGACCCGTCCGCCGAGCGAGGCGAACAGCTCGTCGACTGCCTCGCGCCGGCGTGTCCCGCCTTCCTTCATCAGACCGTTGATGCCTTTGCTGAGATAGCTTGCTTCCAACAGATATTTGGCCATGACAAGTCCTCGTCGCGATACCTGCAATCGGAGCGTTTTTTCGGGCACGCGGCGGTTTCGACCGTCGCGGCGCCGGCGTGCGTACGCTTACCAGATCATGATAGTTCGTCCTTGGAGGATTGCTATCTCGCTCAGATGCAAGGGCGGGCAAAGAGCTGGACCGGCGAGGCCGATTTCCGGGTGCGGCAAAGCAAAAGGCGCTGTCTGCGTTAAGTGTTGAAAGTGATTCGTCGCCGCAGCCGCGATCCAATATGCTCAGTATGGGTCCCGGCCTGCGCCGGGACGACGTGCTTAAGTCAACACTTAACGCAGACAGCGCCAAGCAAAAAGCCCACGAACCGAAATTCGTGGGCTTTCTGTTTGTATCTTGGTAGGCCGTGCTGGGCTCGAACCAGCGACCAACGGATTAAAAGTCCGCTGCTCTACCAACTGAGCTAACGACCCGAAGAGGTCGAAATTATAGCGGGTGCTTGGGGCTTGCGCTAGGGTGTTTTTGAAAATTGGTGCGGGCTTGGCGCGCAGCGGCGTTAGTTCTAGGCAGCGACTTCGGGGAATCAGCATGGGTCCCGGCCTACGCCGGGACGACGTGCCAAGTGTGCAGGTGGGGTCAGGCCATCGCGGACGTGACCTTGAGGACCTCTTCTGCGGTCGTCACGCCTTCGGCGATTTTCAGGGCGCCGGCCAGGCGCAGGGGCTTCATGCCATCGGCGGCGGCTTGCTGGCGCAAGGCGGTCAGGTCGGTCACCTCGCTGATCAGGTGCGAGAATTGTTCGGTCACAGTCGCCAGCTCATACAAGCCTGTCCGGCCGCGATAGCCGGTCTGCCGGCATTCCGGACAGCCGACCGCGCGATACACAGCCTGCGGCTTCGGCACATTCCACGTGCCGCCGATGCTTTGCCAGATGTCGTCATCCAGCTCGCCATCCGGCGCCTTGCAGTGCGAGCACAGCGTGCGCACCAGGCGCTGCGCCATGATGCCGATCAGCGTCGCTTCCAGCAGATAGTAGGGCACGCCCAGCTCCAGAAGGCGCATCACCGCGGAAGGCGCGTCGTTGGTATGCAGCGTCGACAGCACCAGGTGTCCGGTCAGCGCGGCCTGGATCGCCATTTCGGCCGTCGCCAGGTCGCGGATCTCGCCGACCATGATGATGTCCGGATCCTGCCGCATCAGCGCTCGCACGCCGTCCGCGAACGACAAATCGATCCCCGGCTGGACCTGCATCTGGTTGAACGACGGCTCCACCATCTCGATCGGATCCTCGACCGAGCACACATTCACTTCGCTGGTCGCAAGCGCCTTGAGCGTGGTGTACAGCGTAGTCGTCTTGCCCGAACCAGTCGGCCCGGTGACGAGGATGATGCCGTGCGGCCGCTGCGTCAGCGCGTCCCAGCGCGAGGCGTCATCCGGCGGGAAGCCCAGTTCCGGCAGCGTCTTCACCACCACCTCGGGGTCGAAAATACGCATCACCAGCTTCTCGCCGAACGCCGTCGGCATGGTCGACAGGCGCAGTTCGACTTCCTGTCCGGCGTTCGTCCGGGTCTTGATGCGGCCATCCTGCGGGCGGCGCTTTTCGATCACGTCCATCCGCCCCAGCAGCTTGATGCGCGCGGTCATCGCGATCATCACGGTGGCCGGAACCTGGTAGACCTGGTGCAGGACGCCGTCGATGCGGAAGCGGACCACGGCGAATTCGCGCTTCGGCTCCAGGTGGATGTCCGATGCGCGCTGCTCGAAGGCGTAGCTCCACAGCCAGTCGACGATGTTGACGATGTGCTGGTCGTTGGCGTCGAACTGGCGGTCGGTCTTGCCCATTTCGACCAGCTGTTCGAGGTTATTGCGCAGCGCGAGGTCCTGCCCGTTCGATTTGTTGGCGTCCTTGATCGACTTGGCGAGGCTGAAGAACTGCGAGATGTACTGCGCGATGTCGAGCGGGTTGGCGACCACCAGCTCCACCTTGCGGCGCGAGATGCGTGCGATCTCGTGTTCCCATTCCTTGTTGAACGGGTCGGCGGTGGCGACGATCAGCGCGGTCGGCGTCAGGTCCACCGGCAGGATGTTGAAGCGTGTCGCGTAGCTGGAGGTCATCACGTCCGCGACCTTGGTGAAGTCGATTTTCAGCGGGTCGATGCGGTAGAAGGGAAGGCCGACCTTGGCGGCGCACCATTCGGTCAGCACGTCGAGCGTGAGCAGGCGGTGCGGCGCCAGCGCGGACACCAGCTTGCACTGCGCGACCGCCGTCAGCGGATGCATCGAGCCGGGCGCGTTCTTCAGGATGCCCTGGGCCTGCGCGTAGTTGGCCTTGACGTGTTCCTTGGTGACGATCCCGTCGGCCAGCAGCCACGAAAAGATGGCCTGCAGGTCGAGCTTCGTGAGGCGCGTGCTTTTCGGTTCGCGGGAATCGCCGTCCATGGTCACCTGCCGGTTGTGAGTGCGGTTTCGATGCCCTTGACCCAGGATTTGGCGGGCAGCTTGGTGTCGGCCTTGATCTGTGCGGCGCGTTCGGCCAGCGCTTTCAGGTCGATGGTGCGGCGTTTCTTGAAACACAGCGCGACCACGTTGCCGTCGTGGACCTCGGGCAGGCAGATCACCTGGCCGAATGCGTGGCGCATGGCCTTGATGTTCCTGGCGAAGCTCGGGTGGTCGCCGAACAGGTTCACCGTCATCATGCCGCCGTCGGCCAGGCAGGCGTTGCAGGCCTTGTAGAACTCGGGCGTGTCGAGCACCGGGCCGCGCGCGGTGGCGTCGTACAGGTCGCACTGCAGTACGTCGAAGGCGCCGTGGTTGGCCGGGTCTTCCACGAAGTCCAGCGCGTCCATCTCCAGCACCTGGAGGCGTTCGTCATCCGGCATCAGCTTGAACATGGAGACGCAAATGGCGATCACCGCCGGGTTCAGTTCGACCGCGGTCACGCGTGCCTCCGGGAACTGGCGGTAGCAGAACTTGGTGAGCGTGGCGGCGCCCAGGCCGAGCTGGCAGATGGCGCGCGGGGCGTCGATGAACAGCATCCAGGCCATCATCTGCTGCGCGTATTCGAGCTCGGGCCAGTCCGGCTTGCGGATGCGCATCGCGCCCTGGACCCATTCGGTGCCGAAGTGCAGGTAGCGCACGCCGTCCTGTTCCGACAGCGTCACCGGCGCGTATTTCGGCTTGCGCGCGGGGCGGCGGGAGGACTCGGCTTGTTCGATGGATTTGCGTTTGATGAGCATAGGGCGGCCTGGGAAAACCGCCCTATTATCAGGCGACGGGTTCCCGTAGCGCAAGCAAAACGGGAACCCGGGGGACGGGGCGGGCAGGACCCGCCGGGGGATCAGTAAGCGTCGGCGACGACCGAGACGCGCAGGCGGACGCGGTCGCCCGGGTCGCGGTTCATGGTCTGGGTGTAGGTGTGGCCGCGGTATTCGTAGGTCACGTCGTAGCCGACATTGCGGTTCTGGACCTCGTCGACGTTGCGGCACTGGCGCACGGCCTGTTCCTGCATGCCGCCGTCCACCTGGCGGCCGTCGTTTTCGACGCGGTCGCCGACCACGGCGCCGGCGATGGCGCCGGCGGCCGCTGCCGCGACCTTGCCGTTGCCGCCGCCAACCTGGCTACCGAGCAGGGCGCCGGCGATGCCGCCGATCACGCTGCCGCCGGAGCCGCGCTGCTGCTGGACCGGGGTCTGCACGTACTGGGTACGGCACTCCTGGCGCGGGACGCGGATTTGCTCGACGCGCGGCTGAACACGCACCACGCGGCCGAAATCGTCAAATTCACCTGCCTGGGCCAGCGGGAGGGCGGCAAGGCTGAGGGCGGAAATCAAAAGTTTGGTCTGGAGTTTCATTTTTTACCTCGTTTGGGTGGTGCTAAGTCGATTAAATATTTAGTGCCACGACCCAATAGTACGTCCAGTCGAGGTCACACAGCGGTCCTCGTGGCAACAAATTGTAACAGCAGGAACCGTCTTGCGTTGGGCGGCCCGACGCACGCAAATCCTTGAGTTATCAAAGGATTTTTCCGAAAATTGCTGCAATTAATCAACATTTGGGTTGATTCAACTACCACAAAACGTTACCCTTGAAAAAATTAGGGGTAATTGGTTCGAAGAAACGAAAGAGCGGGAGAGCAGCACAGGAGGGAAAGCCTGAGCGATGAGAATCCAATTCCTACCAGGTCAACTTGAGGGAAAAATGAGTTTGTTGATGACAGTGGCGCCTAATCTGGTGCAGTCCATTCGTGCGTTCCGGGTCACGGATCTGCAGGAAGAGGCTGGCAGGCTGGGGCACCACTTTCTGTATTCGCGTTGTGCCGCTGCCCTGACCAAGCAGCAAGTGTGCGCCTGCATCGGACAGAGTTTTCATTTTCCCAAGCAATACAGCAAGAACTTCGAGGCGCTGCGGGTTTGCCTCACCGACACCATCCACAAGGCAGGGCCGCAGCCGGGCTTCATCGTCGTGCTGGAACAGTTGCCAAACACACAAAAATTCGACAAGGAAGCGCGCGAGAATTTGCTCGACGTGTTTCGCGATGCGGCCGATTACTGGGCGGAGAAGAAAGTGCCGTTCAGGGTGTTCTACTCGTTCGAGTAATCCCAGCTCGTCGTTCCCGCGCAGGCGGAAACCCCATTTCTCTTCGCGGGACTGACGGCGGGTTGATGACGGCAATGGCCCCGCTCGGGTTACAATGGCGGGCTATGAAGAACATCGTGATCCTTATTTCCGGCCGCGGCAGCAATATGCAAGCCGTGGTGCGAGCCTGCGCGGCCGAGCAGTGGCCGGCGCGCGTGGCGGCGGTCATCAGCAACAAGGCTGACGCCAAGGGTCTCGAGTTCGCCAAGGCCCACGGCATCCCGACCGCGGTGGTGTCCAACAAGGATTATCCGACGCGCGAGCTGTTCGACGCGGCCCTGCAGCAGGTCATCGACGGCTTCGCGCCCGACCTGGTGGTGCTGGCCGGCTTCATGCGCATCCTGACCGCAGGTTTTGTGGAACACTATACCGGCCGCCTGCTGAATATCCATCCGTCGCTGCTGCCGCTGTTCCCGGGGCTCGACACGCACCGGCAGGCGCTGGCAGCAGGCGTGGCCGAACATGGCGCGACCGTGCACTTCGTCACGGCGCAGCTGGACCACGGTCCGGTGGTGGCGCAGGCGCGCATCGAGGTGCGGCCGGGCGACACCGAAGACACGCTGGCCGCGCGCCTGCTGTCGGAAGAACACAAGCTGTACCCGTACGCGGTTCGCCTGTTCGTCGAGGACAGGCTCAGCATCGTCGACGATGGCGTCGTGATCGCCGAAGCACAATAAATCTGATTCAAGGAATTCCATGAGATTGCCTCCAGCAATTCTCGGCAACACCGAAGAGGTGCTGCGCGAGATCTTGCGCTTTACCGCGCCGGCCGACGTCACCCTGTCGCGCTATTTCAAAGACCATCCGCGCCTGGGCGGCCGCGAGCGCGGCGCCGTCGCGGAGGCGGTGTATGCCGTGCTGCGCAACAAATCCTTCTTCACCGACTTCGCCGGTTCGAGCAAGGGCCCGATGCGCCGCCTGACCCTGCTGGGCATGGCCGAGGCTGTGGGCGCCGAGTCGTTGGGCGGCCTGACGGAGGAGGAAAACGAATTCCTCGCCCGCATCAAGGAAATCGACCGCGGCCTGCTGTCGCCGCTGATGCGCTCGAACCTGCCGCAGTGGCTGTTCGACAAGCTGGTGGCCCAGTTCGGCGAACAGGAAACGCTGGAGCTGGCCGCCGTGCTGAACACGCCGGCGCCGCTCGACCTGCGCGTCAACTCGATCAAGGCCAATCGCGACGACGTGGTGGCCGAGCTCGCTACCGCGCCGATCGTCGCCGAGCCGATGCCCTACGCACCGCTGGGCCTGCGCGTGATGAAGAAGCCTGCGCTGCAGAACCTGCCGCTGTTCAAGTCCGGCGCCATCGAAGTACAGGACGAGGGCAGCCAGGTGCTGGCCCAACTGCTCGGCGCGCGCCGTGGCGAGATGGTGGTCGACTTCTGCGCCGGCGCCGGCGGCAAGACGCTGGCGCTGGGCGCGATCATGCGCAACACCGGCCGCCTGTATGCCTTCGACGTGTCGGAAAAGCGCCTGACCAAGCTGAAGCCGCGCCTGGCGCGCTCCGGCCTGTCGAACGTACATCCGGTGGTGATTGCGCACGAGCGCGACGCCAAGGTCAAGCGACTGGCCGGCAAGATCGACCGCGTGCTGGTCGACGCGCCGTGCAGCGGCCTGGGCACGCTGCGCCGCAATCCGGACGTCAAGTGGCGCCAGCAGCCAAACAGCATCGCCGAAATGCAGGAGAAACAGATCTCGATCCTCGACGGCGCCTCGCGCCTGGTCAAGAGCGGCGGCCGCCTGGTGTATGCGACCTGCAGCCTGCTGAACGAAGAGAACGATGCCGTCGTCGAGCAATTCCTCGCAAGCCACGACGATTTTCAGCTGGTGCCGATGAGCGCCGTGCTGGCCGAGCAGAAGATTCCGCTAGAGATGGACAAGTATCTCAAGCTG
>JAEWEK010000041.1 GCA_023389425.1 Pseudomonadota bacterium
GCGCAGCTGTTCGCGCAGCAGCTGGCGGCGCGCTTCGCGATCGGCCTCGGCGCTGGCACGGTCGCGGCGCGGTTCCTGCGAACGCGGCAAAGGAGCCGTCACCGGCGCCGCTTCGGGAACGACGATCGCCGCCCCCTGCACCCGGCGCAGCAGTTCGGACACGCTCGGCGGACGCCGCGACGGATCCGGCGCGAAGCCCTCGTGCAGCGCCGCACGTACGCCGGGCGGCAAGGCGTCCGCACGTTCCGACGCGCGCGCATGGCGTCCCGCGTCGAACGGCAGGCTGCCGGTGACCATCTTGTGCAGCATCACGGCCGCCGCGTGCACGTCCAGTGCGCGGTCCGGCGCCAGTTGCGGATCGGCCGCTTCCGGCGCCATGTAGGCGGCGGTGCCCGAGTTGCCCGGCGCGGCGCTGCCGTTCGAGCCGCCGGCGATGCCGAAGTCGAGCAGCTTGACCACGCCGTCGGCCTGCACGAACACATTGGCCGGTTTCAGGTCGCGGTGTACCAGCCCGTACCTGCTCCAGGCATAGTCGAGCGCCTGCGCCACCGGCTCCAGCAATGCGCAGGCGCGCTCCAGCGTCAGCCCGCCGGTGCGCTTGATGACGGCGTCGAGATCCTCGCCGTCCAGGTATTCCATGATGAGGAACACGCTGCCGGTCGCGGCATCCTGCGACCAGTCGTACACGCGGACGATGTGTTCGTGGGCGAGCCGGCGCGCGCAGATCGCTTCTTCCAGCAGCAGGCGCGCCTCGTGGGCCGCGCCCGCGCGTTGCGGCGGATGGATCTTGAGCGCGACCTGCGCCCCGTGGCCCACCTGGACTTCGGTCGCCAGGTCGACCGCCTGCCACACTTCGGTCCTGCCGCCGTAGGAGATCAGGCGCTGCAGGCGATAGCGGCGGTTCGCGGGACCGACTTCCTGCCCGGCCATCAGGCCCAGCTCCGTGCTCTCGCGGCTGGTCGCCGCCGCTTGCGCGCGGGCGTCGTGGTAGGCCGTGTCGAGCACGGCCTCCTTGCGCCGGTCGAACTCGTCGCGGGTCAGGAGACCGTCTTCGTGCAGGGTCCGCAGTTCGCGGATCTTATCGATCGCTGTTTGCATGCTTTCAAACCTTGAGCGCGGCGCCGCAGGCCGCGCAGAAAACATCGCCGGCCCGCGCGGCATGCCCGTGCGTGCAACGGCGTTGGGATTCGAGCACCGTCACCGGCGGCGCCATGCCGGCCAGCGCGGCCAGCTGGTCGGCGCGCATGGTGGCGTGCACGCGCGCCTTCATCAGGTCCGCGAGCACGGTCGCATTGGCCGGCGGCGCCAGCGCGAGCTTGGCGGTATCGTCCAGCTGCCCGAAAGACTGGGCGCGCGCCAGGTCCATGCGCGCCAGCTCCAGCGCCTGCGCATGGCGCCGCTCGGCGGCGTCCAGTTCCACATCCTGGATCAGCCGCGCATGGCGGGCGTCGGCGTCGATCGTGCGCAGCAGCTTGTCGTGGCGCGCCAGCGCATCGGCGTTGTCGCCGCCACGGCGCAAGGTGGACAGCTTCTGCCGCACTTCCTCGGCATCGAGCGCATCTTCGCGCAACAGCGCGCGGTGGCGGCCCTGCGCCTGCTCCTCGTCCCATTCCAGCACGCGCTCCAGTTCGCGCTTGCGGGCGGCATTGGCCAGCACCAGCGACTGCAGCCGGGTCCTGTGTTCCTCCTCGTCCAGTTCGCGCGCGCGGCGTACGGCAAGCGCCTCGGCGGCGCGCAATTGCGCCAGTTCGCCGTGGCGGCGCGCCGCATCCTCGATCGCCAACGCCTGCTCGATCCTGTTCCTGATCTGCTGCTGCACCAGCTGATGCGAGAAGCGCTGCTGCGCCACGGTACGGGCATGCAGCGCATCCTGCTGCTGCGCCTCCAGCTCGGAGCGCATGCGGCTGCGCGCCATGGCCCGCAGGTGGGCCCACTCGTCGGCCTCGCCGCCACGGCGCGCTCCCTGCATGGCCAGGTGGTGTTCAAGTTCGGCGACCACCTCGGCGGCGCCAAGGTCGACGGCCTGCTTGCGCGACTCGGATTGCGCGATGCGCGAATACAGGTCGATTTCGCGCGCCCGCACCTGCTGCATGCGGTCAGCCTGCTCCAGGGTCACCTCCGCCCGGTGGTGTGCCTGGCGCCCCTGCAGCTCCGCGCGCCGGATCTTGTGCCATTCCTCGGCGTCGTAGATCTCGTCGAGGTGGCGCGCGTGTTCGATCTGCACGTGCTTCTCGTCGGCCGCGAGCCACAGGCTGGCCACGCGTTCGCGGTTGGCGTCGTATCTGTCGTGGCGCAGCGCGAGCGTGTCGACCCGCACCGCGGCCAGGCCGTACTGCGCCAGCAGCAGCTTGAGGGCGCCCTGCAGGCGCTCGTCCAGCTCCGCGCGCAGCTGATCGTTGGCGGCCATCTCGCGCACCGAGCGGGCGCCGACGAATTCGAGCGCGAGCTGGCGCACCGGCGCCCCGAGCAATTCGCGCAGTTGCGGCGCCGCGATGGTTCCTGGCATGGTCATGAAGTGGCGCGCGAAGGCCGGCACGTGCTCCACCTGCAGGCAAACGGTGAAGCGCGCCGACAGCTTCAGGTGTTCGGCGCTTTCGAGGTCGTCGAACGCGAATTCGACCGGCAAGGCGGCGGTGCGCGTGATGAGGATTTCGGCGTGCTGGTCGCGCAGCAGGTGGTTCAGGCGGGTGAAGAAGCCTTCGATTTCATACTCGCCCTGCGGCACTTCGGTCGCCTTGTCGCCCTGCAGGATGTAGGCACGCGACGTGGCGGGCACGCGCAGGGTCTTGACGAAAATGCCCGACAGCTCGCGCACGCCGAAGTAGACGGCCAGTTCGTCCGGCCCGGCGATCCAGCGGTTTTCGCGCAGCAGAGGCGGATTGCGCGGGGCGCCAAGCGTCAGGCCGCAGCCGCTGCAGTAGCCGGACG
>JAEWEK010000045.1 GCA_023389425.1 Pseudomonadota bacterium
GTATAATGCTGCGCTCCACGGCCTCTGATACACCATGACGAAACACCGACCGCACCTGCCCGCGGCGCGGCCTGACCGGGCTGCGCCATGACCATGCCGCTCATGTTGCGCGGCGTGTGGGCCTATCGCGGTTTCGTACTGGGCAGCGTGCGGCGCGAGTTCCAGTCCAAGTACACCAATGCCATGCTGGGCGCCGTCTGGTCGCTGCTGGCGCCGCTGGCGATGATCCTGGTGTACACCGTGATCTTTGCCGAGATCATGCACAGCAAGCTGCCCGGCAGCGAGGGGCGCTTCGCCTATGGCATCTACCTGTGCGCCGGCATCCTCAGCTGGGGCATGTTCGCCGAGATCGTCACGCGCGGCCAGAACGTGTTCCTCGAGCACGCCAACCTGATCAAGAAAGTCAGCTTTCCCCGCATCTGCCTGCCGCTGATCGTGGTGCTCAACGCGCTGGTCAACTTCGGCATCATCTTCGGCCTGTTCCTCGCCTTCCTGCTGATCTCCGGCAACTTCCCCGGCCTGGTGTTCATCGCCCTCGTGCCGGTGCTGCTGCTGCAGGTGCTGCTGGCGATCGGCCTGGCCATGGTGGCGGGCGTGCTCAATGTCTTCTTCCGCGACGTCGGCCAGTTCGTGACGATCGCGATCCAGTTCTGGTTCTGGTTTACGCCGATCGTCTATCCGGTGTCGATCCTGCCGGACAATGTGCGCCCGCTGCTGGCCTTCAACCCGATGGCGCAGCTGATCGGCGCCTGGCAGGCCGTGCTGGTCAAGGGCGTGCAGCCGGACTGGTCCGGCCTGGCGCCGGTGCTGCTGCTGGCACTGCTGCTGTGCGGGTTCGGGCTGCGCCTGTTCCGCAAGCGCGCCGGCGAAATGGTGGACGAACTCTGATGGGCGCGATCACCGTCGCCCAGCTGGGCAAGGCCTACAAGCAATACCCGACGCGCTGGTCGCGGCTGGCCGAATGGGTGCTGCCGGGCCGCCCGCGCCACAAGCTCAAGTGGGTGCTGACGGACGTCAGCTTCCAGGTCGCGCCGGGCGAGGCGGTGGGCCTGATCGGCATCAACGGCGCCGGCAAGAGCACCCTGCTCAAGCTGATCACCGGCACCACCCAGCCGACCACCGGCAGCGTATGGATGCAGGGCAGCGTGGCCGCGCTGCTCGAGCTGGGCATGGGCTTCCATCCCGACTTCACCGGGCGCCAGAACGTGTACATGGCCGGCCAGCTGCTCGGCCTGTCGGTCGAGGAGATCGGCGCCTTGATGCCGCAGATCGAGGCCTTCGCCGACATCGGCGACTACATGGACCAGCCGGTGCGCGTGTACTCGAGCGGCATGCAGATGCGCGTCGCGTTTTCGGTCGCCACCGCGCGCCGGCCCGATATCCTGATCGTCGACGAAGCCCTGTCGGTGGGCGACGCCTACTTCCAGCACAAGAGCTTCGACCGCATCCGCCAGTTCCGCCGCCAGGGCACCACGCTGCTGCTGGTCTCGCACGACAAGCAGGCGATCCAGTCGGTGTGCGACCGCGCCATCCTGCTCGACGGCGGGCGCCTCGCGCGCGAAGGCAAGCCCGAAGAAATCATGGACTACTACAACGCCATGATCGCCG
The DNA here is from genome assembly GCA_023389425.1 of Pseudomonadota bacterium. Taxonomy (GTDB): domain Bacteria; phylum Pseudomonadota; class Gammaproteobacteria; order Burkholderiales; family Burkholderiaceae_D; genus Telluria. The sequence continues at coordinate 1,609 of JAEWEK010000045.1, forward strand.
AGCGCGAAAACGTCACCGTGCGCCAGCTCGAGACGCCGGGCGGCAAGGTGCAGACCGTGTCCGGCACCGGCGAAGCGACCGTCAGCGACATCGCGCTGCTGGACGAGAGCGGCCAGCGGGTCGAGGTGGTGGACGTGGGCGCGGCCGTGACGCTGGAAGTGAAGGTCAGCGCCAGGGCGCCGATCCCGCGCATGGTGCTCGGCTACATGATCAAGGACCGCCTCGGCCAGCCGATGTACGGCACCAACACGCACCTGAAGGAACTGCCGCTGGCCGACGTCGCCGCCGGCGAGGAGGTGGTGTACCGCTTCGCCTTCCCGATGAACCTGGGGCCGGGCACCTACTCGGTCGCCACCGCGATCGTCAGCACCGAAACCCACCTCGTGAACAACTACGAATGGCGCGACCTGGCGCTGGTGTTCACCGTGATTAACATGCGCCGCGCGCATTTCGAGGGCTCGGCCTGGCTCGACCCCGCCATCGACATCCAACGGACATGACATTCATCTCCTACGCCCAGAACTTTGAAGACGTGCTGCTGTGGCGCGCGCTGGGGCACATCAAGAACGGCTTCTACATCGACGTCGGCGCCAACGACCCGGTCGAGCACTCGGTCACCAAGGCCTTCTACGACGCCGGCTGGCGCGGCATCAGCATCGAGCCGCTGCCCACCTTCCACGCGGCCTTCATGGAGCAGCGCCGGCGCGACGTCAACCTGGCGGTGGCGGCGGGCAGCCGCGAAGGCGAGCTGACGCTGTACGACGTGCCGGAGGTGCGCGGCTGGGCCTCGCCCGAACGCGCCGTGGCCGACCAGCACCGGGCCGAAGGCTATGCCGTCACCAGCCTCACCGTCCCGGTGCGCACCCTCGATGCGATCTGCGCCGAGCACGTGAAGGGCGAGATCCACTTCCTCAAGATCGACGTCGAAGGCTTCGAAGGCGAGGTCCTGCGCGGCATCGACCTGGCGCGCTGGCGGCCGTGGATCATGGTGATCGAGGCCACCCTGCCGGGCAGCCGCGAAACCAAACACGAGACCTGGGAAGCGCTGGCGACCGGCCAGCGTTACCGCTTCGTGTGGTTCGACGGCCTGAACCGCTACTACGTGGCCGAGGAACACCCGGAACTGCTGGCCGCCTTCGGCGTGCAGCCGAACGTGTTCGACGAATTCATCTCGCACCACCTGGACAAGGCCTGGGCCGCCAACAAGAAGGCCAGCGACGCCATCGAGGCGCTCGACCGGCGGCTGGTGCGCAGCGAGGCCCGGCAGCAGGCGGCCGACCAGCGCGCGGCGCAGTCGGCGGCGCTGGCGCAGGAGGCGCTGGCACACTCGCGCGAGCTGCTGGGGCGCCTTGACCAGTCCGAGCTGCGCCTGCGCGATGAGCAGCGGGCGCGCGCCGCGTCCGAGCAGGAGCGCCAGCGCCTGAACGCACAGCTCACGGCCGCCCGCGCCGAACGCGCGGCGCTGGCCGGCGCGCGCGACGCCCTGCAGCAGCAGCTGGCCGAGCTGGGCACAGCGGCCCACCACACCAGCGTCTGGGCGCAGCAGCTGGAACAGCAAGTGCTGGCGATGCAAGCCAGCCGCTCGTGGCGCCTCACGCGGCCGCTGCGCGCCACCCTCACCCTGCTGCACGCGCTGCGCCGCCCGCACCTGCTGGGCCGGCTTTCCAGGCGCTTGACCAGCAACGAGCGCATGCGCCGGCTGTTCATTCCGCTGCTGCTGCGCTTCCCGTGGCTGCGGGCGCGCGCGTCGCAGGCGCTGGCCGTCGTCAACGACGCTCCGCCGGCCCCGCCGCCGGAGCGCCTCGTTCCGGCATCGGTGCGCGCGGTGCTGTCCGACCTGCAGCGCGCCCGCGACAATCACAAAGGCAGCTAGCCCCCATGCGAATCGTCATCGACCTGCTCGACTTCCCCGATACCATCGCGCCGGCCGCGCTGGCGCTGGCGCGCGCCGTCAGCGAACGCGCCGCGCCCGACGCCTTGTGGGTGGCGGCGGCGCCGGCCACGCCGGACC
>JAEWEK010000095.1 GCA_023389425.1 Pseudomonadota bacterium
CGTGTGGGCCCCGCTGTGGGTGGTCGACTTCCCGATGTTCGAATACGACGAGGAAGACAACCGCTGGACCGCGACCCACCACCCGTTCACCTCGCCGAAGGACGGCCACGAGGACATGCTCGAGACCAACCCGGGCGCCTGCGTCGCCAAGGCCTACGACATGGTGCTGAACGGCTGGGAGCTGGGCGGCGGTTCGATCCGTATCCACCGCGAGGAAGTGCAGAGCAAGGTGTTCCGCGCGCTGAAGATCGGCGCCGAAGAAGCGCAGGCCAAGTTCGGCTTCCTGCTCGACGCCCTGCAGTACGGCGCGCCGCCGCACGGTGGCCTGGCTTTCGGCCTGGACCGCCTGATCACGCTGATGACCGGCTCCGAGTCGATCCGCGACGTGATCGCCTTCCCGAAAACCCAGCGTGCCCAGTGCCTGCTGACCAACGCGCCGTCGGAAGTCGACGAGAAGCAGCTGCGCGAACTGCACATCCGCCTGCGTAACGAGCAGAAGGTCGCGTAAGAGGCGACTTGTCTCCGGGCCGCGCAGGACCATGCCGGTGGTGCTACGATTCAAAGCGTATACCTTCTTCTCCTTTTCGAACGAAGGTATACCGCGCGAGCCGTTGCACATCCATGTGCGCAAGGCCGCGGCCACCGCTAAAATCTGGCTGGAGCCGGATATCACGGTGGCCGACTCTTTCGGCATGTCGGCCAAGGAGCTTCGCGAACTGTTACGCGTCGCTCGAGAGAACAAGGACGCGTTCGCAAAGGCATGGAAGGAGCATTTTCATGAATAAGCCACTCGCTCAATCGCTCACATTCGATCAGGATTCGATGTGGGTGCACCTTGTCGATGGCCGCATCTTGGGTATCCCCCTCGCTTACTTCCCTCGGCTGCTTACAGCGACGCCAGAACAGTTGGCGCGCTACCTCATCAGCGGTGGCGGAACTGGTCTGCACTGGGACGAAATCGACGAAGACATCAGCGTCGAGGGCCTGCTCCTGGGGCACGGCGACCGCACAGTGTCAGCAGCGGTAGCAAAATAGCCTTGCACAAAATCCCCGAGTCCGTCCTCGTCGTGATCCACACTTCGGACCTCGAAGTGCTGCTGATCGAGCGCGCCGACCGGCCCGGCTTCTGGCAGTCGGTGACGGGCTCGCTGGACCGGCTGGACGAGCCGCTGATCGAGACCGCGACCCGCGAGCTGTTCGAGGAGACCGGCATCGCCGCCGACGGCGCAACGATTCGCCTGCACGACTGGCACCTGTCCAACATCTACGAGATCTACCAGACCTGGCGCCACCGCTACGCGCCCGGCGTCACCCACAACACCGAGCACGTGTTCTCGGTCTGCGTCCCGCGCGACATCCCCATCGCCCTCAGCCCGCGCGAACACACCCGCTACGCCTGGCTGCCGCTGCTGGAAGCGGCCGACCGCTGCTTCTCCTCATCGAATGCGGAGGCGGTCCTGCAGCTGCCGCGGCACTATCCGCCGCGGGGCGACTGAGCCAGACTGCTCAACCCGCACGATTGCCGGAGGATTCGGCCGACACGGACTGATGGGGTTAGAATATTCCCATGAAGATTCGGGTTGCTACCTACAACATCCACAAAGGCGTGACCTCGCTGCGCAGCCAGCCGCGGGTCATCGCCCTGAAAAAAGCCATCGCGCAGTTCGACGCCGAGATTGTCTTTTTACAGGAAGTACAGGGCCGCCACGACCGCCACCACGCGCGTTACGGGGCAAACGACCTCGCGCACCGGCGCCACTGGCCGGAATCCGCCCAGCACGAGTTCTTCGCAGGCGATTCGCACCACTCGGCCTACGGCATGAACGCGGTCTACGACCACGGCCACCACGGCAATGCGCTGCTCAGCGCCTTCCCGATCGAGAACACCCGCAACACCGACATTTCCGACCACGCCTACGAACAGCGCGGCATCCTCCACTGCGTGCTCGACACACCGGCCTGCCCGGTCCACTGCTACGTGGTGCACCTCGGCCTGTTCGAAGGAAGCCGCGGGCGACAGGCGGACGCGCTGATCGATGCGGTGCGCGAATCGGCGCCCAAGGGTGAGCCGGTCATCATCGCCGGCGACTTCAACGACTGGCGCAACACGCTGTCGGACCGGCTGCGCCGCGGGCTCGGCGTGACCGAAGTGTTCGATTCGCTCTCGCCGCGCAATGCGCTGGGCGACCTGGTGCGCAGCCTGGCGGGGCGCGACGCCAAACACCTGCGGCCGGCGCGCACTTTTCCAGCCGCGCTGCCGTGGTTCCGCCTCGACCGCATCTACGTGCGCGGGTTCAAGGTCGATACCGCGCAGGTCCTGCATGGCTCGCTGTGGGCAAAGCTGTCCGACCACGCGCCCATCGTCGCCAACCTCGAACTGACGTAAACCCATGCGTTCATTGACGTATGTAGCCGCCAATGACATCACCCTTCTCGAAAGCGGCATTGCCTTCTTCCCGGCGCTGACCGCGGCGATCGACGCTGCGCGCTTCGACATCTATTTCGAGACCTACATCTGGGCCGAGGACAAGGTCGGCAATGCGATGCGCGATGCGTTGCTGCGGGCCGCGGCGCGCGGCGTCAAGGTGCGCGTGATCGTGGACTGGTTCGGCAGCGGCGGGCGCGTCGCATCGCGGCTCGGCATGGCGATGATCGAAGGCGGGGTGCACTACCGCATTTTCAACCCGTGGTTCCGGCGCGGCCTGGCACGCAGCCACCGCAAGATCGCCGTGATCGACCGCGAGCTCGCCTTCGTCGGCGGCATCAACATCAACGACGACTGGTTCTGCGACTACGATCCGAACAAGCCGCTGCCGGCGCCACGCTGGGATTTCGCGGTCGAGGTGCGCGGGCCGCTTGTCGCGCATGTGCACCGCGAGGCGCAGGCGCAGTGGGCGCGCGTGGGCCACATGAACCTGGTGCGCCGTATCGGCCTGTTCCGCGAAATGCGGCGCCAGCCGATCGGCATGGGCGAGCGGCCGATGCTGGCCGCCTTCGTGGTGCGCGACAACCTGCGCCACCGCCGCACGATCCAGCGCGCCTACCTGCAGGCGATCGGCCGCGCGAAGCGCAGCGTGCTGCTGGCGAACCCGTATTTTGCGCCGGGCCGCAAGCTGCGCGAGGCGCTGATGCAGGCGGCGCGGCGCGGCGTCGACGTGCGGCTGGTGATCGGCGTCGGCGAGTTCCGCATGCAGGACATGGTCGCGCACTCCTTCTACCCGCGCCTGCTGGCGGCCGGCGTGAAGATCTACGAGTACCGCAAGACCCAGCTGCACGGTAAAGTGGCGGTGGTCGACGAGGACTGGGCCACGGTCGGTTCGAGCAATTGCGACGGGCTGTCGCTGTTCGTGAACCAGGAGGCGAACGTGGTGGTGCGCGATCCGGTGTTCGCGGCGACGGTGCGCAAGCACGTGGAGCGCGGCATGCTGGACGCGGTGCCGGTCGCGCTGGAAGACATGAAACAACTGGGCTGGTGCCGCCGCACGAGTTACGGCGTGGCGTACCGGCTGTACAAGCTGGCGATGCGCCTGTTCGCGGTCGGTTATGCTTGAAGGATGAATGGAATGGATAACGTCAGGATCGACAAATGGCTGTGGGCGGCGCGTTTCTTCAAGACGCGCTCGCTGGCGGCGGATGCGGTGGACCGCGGCCGCGTGCGCATCGGCGGCGAACCGGTGAAGCCGGCGCGCGCGGTGAAGGTGAGCGACAAGATCGCCATCGACAACGGCGCGGACCGCTGGGAAGTGGTGGTGCAGGCGCTGTCCGACGTGCGCGGCCCGGCGCCGGTGGCGCGCGCCTTGTACAGCGAAACCGAGGACAGCGTGGCGCGGCGCGAGCGCGACCAGGAGGCGCGGCGGCTGTTCCCGGAACCGGGCAGCAGCATCAAGGGGCGGCCGACCAAACGGGATCGCAGGGCGATCGACCGCGCCGGCGGCGAATAAGCGCGTGTCTTTACCGCGTTCCCGCACAGGCGGGAGCCCCATTTTTTCTGCCGCGATGTTGCTGCACAGTATAGAACCGCGCGGCGGCGCGGCATGTTTCTATGCTATCGTGACTCTGTGCAATTCCTCCGTATCCCCTGCACATAATCAATAGAACCGCACCTCTAAGTTCCCGTTTGACATTTCACGGCTGGTAGATAATAGTACGAGCGTTCGGATTTTTTTCGATCCTTGGAAACGGGTACTGCCATTAGCACTTCAACCAAATTCATGCGCAAGGGCGAGATGACGCGGGCGGCGATCCTCGACGTCGCGCTGCAGCTCGCCAGCCGCGACGGCCTGGAAGGGTTGACCATCGGCGTGCTGGCCGACCGGATGAACATGTCCAAATCCGGCGTGTTCGCCCACTTCGGCTCGCGCGAAGACCTGCAGATGGAGGTCATCAAGCTCTATCACCACCGCTTCGAGGAAGAGGTGTTCTACCCCAGCATCCAGGAACCGCGCGGCCTGCCGCGCCTGGTGGCGATGTTCGAACGCTGGGTCAAGCGGGTGTCGGTGGAGATCGCGTCCGGCTGCATCTATATCAGCGGCGCGGTCGAATACGACGACCGTCCGGGGCCGATCCGCGAACAGCTGGTGGCGATGGTGCAGGCCTGGCAAAGCGCGCTGCTGCGCGGCGTGCAGCAGTCGATCGACTGTGGCGACCTGAAGCCCGATACCGATGCCCAGCAGATGGTGTACGAGATGTATGGCCTGATCCTCGCCCTGCACCACGATGCGCGCTTCCTGCGCATCCCCGGCGCGCTCGACCGCGCCCGCCGCGGTTTCGACAGGCTGATCGAGAACTACCGCAATCCCAACCAGGGCGGCTGAGCGCCGCGCCTTCAACAAAACATCAGGAGATAAACATGGGTCAGTACGTCGCGCCAATCCGTGACATGCAGTTCGTGCTGCATGAACTGCTCAACGTGGGCGAGGAATTCAAGAACCTGCCGCGCCACCAGGAGATCGACGCCGACATCATCAACCAGGTGCTGGAAGAGGGTGCGAAGTTCACGCAGGAAGTGCTGTTCCCGCTGAATCACAGCGGCGACCGCGAAGGCTGCCACTACGACAAGGAGACCAAAAAGGTCACCACGCCGAAGGGCTTCAAGGAAGCGTATAAACAGTATGTCGAAGGCGGCTGGGCCGCGCTGGCGTGCGATCCCGAGTACGGCGGCCAGGGCCTGCCGGTCGCGCTCAACAACTCCTTCTACGAGATGCTCAACTCGGCCAACCAGGCCTGGTCGATGTATCCCGGCCTGTCGCATGGCGCCTACGAGTGCCTGAAGGAGCACGGCTCGGACGAACAGAAGAAGGTCTATCTGCCCAAGCTGGTCTCGGGCGAATGGACCGGCACCATGTGCCTGACCGAAGCGCACTGCGGCACCGATCTCGGCATGCTGCGCACCAAGGCCGAACAGCAGGCGGACGGCTCGTACAGCATCACCGGCTCCAAGATCTTCATCTCGGCCGGCGAACACGATATGTCCGAGAACATCGTGCACCTGGTGCTGGCCCGCCTGCCGGGCGCGCCGGAAGGCTCGAAAGGCATCTCGCTGTTCATCGTCCCGAAGTTCCTCCCGAACGCCAACGGCCAGCCGGGCGAGCGCAACGGCATCGCCTGCGGGGCCATCGAAGAGAAGATGGGCATCCACGGCAACGCCACCTGCCAGATGAACCTGGACGGCGCCAAGGGCTGGCTGATCGGCCAGCCGAACAAGGGCCTGAACGCGATGTTCGTGTTCATGAATGCGGCGCGCCTGGGCGTCGGCATGCAGTCGCTGGGCCTGACCGAAGTCGCATACCAGAACGCGCTGGTGTACGCCAAGGACCGCATCCAGATGCGCAGCCTGTCCGGCCCGAAGGCGCCGGACCGCCCGGCCGATCCGATCATCGTGCACCCGGACGTGCGCCGCATGCTGCTCACCTCCAAGGCCTATGCCGAAGGCGCGCGCGCCATGACCTCGTACGTGGCGCTGCAGATCGACCGCGAGCTGTCGCATCCAGACGAAGACGTGCGCAAGGAAGCGGCCGACGAAGTCGCGCTGCTGACGCCGATCGTCAAGGCCTTCATCACCGATAACGGCTGGATCGCGACCTCGGAATCGCTGCAGGTCTACGGCGGACACGGCTACATCTCGGAGTGGGGCATGGAGCAGTACGTGCGCGACGCCCGCATCAACATGATCTACGAAGGCACGAACACCGTGCAGTCGCTGGATCTGTTGGGCCGCAAGGTCCTGCTCGACAACGGCGCCAAGCTGCGCAAGTTCGGCGAGAAGATCCGCGCCTTCGTCGAGGACAACGGCCTGTCCGAGGAGCTGTCCGAGTTCATCACTCCGCTGGGCGAGCTGGGCGAGAAGGTGACCAAGCTGTCGATGGAAATCGGCATGAAGGCCTTCCAGAACCCGGACGAAGTGGGCGCCGCCGCAGTGCCTTACCTGCGCGTCGTCGGCCACCTGGTGTTCAGCTACTTCTTCGCGCAAATGGCCAAGATCGCGCTGGAGAAGAAGGACTCGGGCGACCGCTTCTACGAAGCCAAGCTGGCCACGGCGCGCTTCTACTTCGGCCGCCTGTACCCGGAGACCGCGATGCTGATCCGCCAGGCCCGTTCCGGCGCATCGAACCTGCTGGCGCTCGACGCAGAACTGTTCTAACGAAGACGTGACTCACCGTCGTCCTCGCGAACGCGGGGACCCCATTTTCTCACCGAAGCCGGCAGCGTCTTTTTAACCGCTCGGACTCCGGCACCGAAATGGGGTTCCCGCTTCCGCGGGAACGACGTTCACACTAAGGAAATTAATATGTCCAATTTCATCGTCAAGAAAGTCGCCGTGCTGGGTGCCGGCGTGATGGGCGCGCAGATCGCCGCGCATTGCGTCAACGCCAAGGTGCCGGTCGTGCTGTTTGATTTGCCGGCCAAGGAGGGTCCAAAGAACGGCATCGTCCTGCGCGCCATCGACAACCTGAAGAAACTCAGCCCGGCCCCGCTCGGCAACAAGGACGACGCGGACCTGATCCAGGCCGCCAACTACGAAGACAACCTGGAGCTGCTGGCTGGCTGCGACCTCGTGATCGAGGCGATCGCCGAGCGCATGGACTGGAAACACGACCTGTACAAAAAGGTCTCGCCGCACCTGGCTCCGCACGCGATCTTCGCGTCCAACACATCGGGCCTGTCGATCAACACGCTGGCCGACGGCTTCGACGACGAGCTCAAGTCGCGCTTCTGCGGCGTCCACTTCTTCAATCCGCCGCGCTACATGCACCTGGTGGAGCTGATCCCGACCGCCGCAACGCGTCCGGAAATCCTCGACCAGCTCGAGACCTTCCTGACCACCACGCTGGGCAAGGGCGTCGTGCGCGCCAAGGACACGCCGAACTTCATCGCCAACCGCGTCGGCATCTTCGGCATGCTGGCAACGATGCACGAAGCCGAGAAATTCGGCCTGTCGGTGGACGTGGTCGACGACCTCACCGGCGCCAAGCTGGGCCGCGCCAAGTCGGGCACCTTCCGCACCGCCGACGTGGTGGGCCTGGACACGATGGGCCACGTGATCAAGACCATGCAGGACAACCTGCAGGACGATCCCTTCTTCGGCATCTACAAGACGCCGGCCGTGTTGTCGCAGCTGATCGAGAAGGGTGCGCTGGGCCAGAAATCCAAGGCCGGCTTCTACAAGAAGGTCGGCAAGGACATCATGCGCCTGGACTTCGCCACCGGCGAATACGTGGCCGGCGGCGCGAAAGCCGCCGACATCGTCGGCCGTATCCTGAAAGAGAAAGACCCGGTCAAGAAATTCAAGGCGATGCGCGAATCGACCAACCCGCAGGCGCAGTTCCTGTGGGCGATCTTCCGCGACGCCTTCCACTACATTGCGGTGCACCTTGAGTCGATCGCCGACAATGCGCGCGACATCGACTTCGCGATGCGCTGGGGCTTCGGCTGGAGCACCGGCCCGTTCGAAAGCTGGCAGGCCGCCGGCTGGAGCACCGTCGCGCAGTGGGTGAAGGAAGACATCGACGCCGGCAAGGCGCTGTGCAATGCGCCGTTGCCGGCCTGGGTGTTCGAAGCGCCGGTCAGCGAGAAGGGCGTGCACACGCCTGAAGGTTCGTATTCGCCGAGCCGCAAGACTTATGTTCCGAGGTCAAGCCTGCCGGTCTACCAGCGCCAGGAATTCCGCGCGCCCGTGCTGGGCGGTGGCGGCGCCGATCCCAAGGCCTTCGGCACCACCGTGTTCGAGGACGAATCCGTGCGCCTGTGGCATACCGGCGACGACGTGCTGATCTTCTCGTCGAAGACCAAGCTGCACGTGATCGGCGACGGCGTCACCAAGGGCCTGCGCCGCGCGATCGCGGAAGCCGAGCAGAACTTCAAGGGCCTGGTGATCTGGCATCCGGACTCGATGGAAGGCGGCGCCTTCTCGGCCGGCGCGGACTTGCAATCGGCCCTGCCGGCCTTCATGACCGGCGGCGCGAAAGCGATGGAACCGCTGGTGCGCGAGCTGCAGGACACCTTCATGGCGATGAAGTACGCGAACATTCCGGTGGTCGCGGCGGTGGCGGGGCTGGCGCTGGGCGGCGGCTGCGAGATGTCGCTGCACGCATCCAAACGCGTGGCTGCCCTGGAGTCCTACATCGGCCTGGTCGAAGTGGGCGTGGGCCTGGTCCCGGCCGGCGGCGGCCTGAAGGAATGCGCGGTGCGCGCTTTCGGTGAAGCCAAGGGCAACGACATCCTGCAGTTCCTGAAGACCGGCTTTACCAATGCTGCGATGGCCAATGTCTCCAAGTCGGCGCTGGAAGCGAAGGCGATGGGCTACCTGAAGGAAGACGACGTCATCGTCTTCAACGTGTATGAACTGCTGCACGTGGCGAAGACGACCGCGCGCTCGATGTTCGACGCCGGCTACCGTCCGCCGCTGCGCCGCCCGATCCAGGTCACGGGCCGCTACGGCTGGGCGACCATCCGCGGCCAGCTGGTCAACATGCGCGACGGCGGCTTCATCTCCGCCTACGACTACCACCTGGGCGACACCATCGCCGAGATCGTGACCGGCGGCGACATCGACCAGGGCAGCTACGTGTCCGAGCAGTGGCTGCTCGACATGGAGCGCCGCGCCTTCATCGCGCTGCTGGCGAACCCGAAGACGCAGGAGCGGATCATGGGCATGATGCAAAACGGGAAACCGGTGCGCAACTAAACAGGATGACCAACATGAGCAAACAACTTCAAGACGCATACATCGTCGCAGCGACCCGCACCCCGATCGGCAAGGCGCCACGCGGCATGTTCAAGAGCACCCGTCCGGACGACCTGCTGATCGGCGCGATCCAGGGCGCGATGGCGCAGGTGCCGAACCTGGACCCGAACCTGATCGTCGACGCCATCGTCGGCTGCTCCTTCCCGGAAGCGGAGCAGGGCTTCAACGTGGCGCGCCAGGCTGTCGTGATGGCCGGCCTGCCGAAGACCGTGGGCGGCGTCACCGTCAACCGCTACTGCGCATCGGGCATCACCGCGCTGGCGATGGCGGCCGACCGCATCCGCGTGGGCGAAGCCGACGTGATGATCGCCGGCGGGGTCGAGTCGATGTCGATGGTGCCGATGATGGGCCACCACCCGTCGATCAATATGCGCGTGTTCGACGACGAGAACGTCGGCCTGGCCTACGGCATGGGCTTGACCGCCGAGAAGGTGGCCGAGCAGTGGAAGGTCTCGCGCGAAGACCAGGACGCCTTCGGCCTGGAGTCGCACCGCCGCGCCATCGCCGCGCAGCAGGCCGGCTTCTTCAAGGACGAGATCACGCCGTTCGAGATCGTCACCCGTACGCCGGACCTTGCCAGCGGCGAGATCATCGTCAAGCGCCGCACGGTCGACCTGGATGAAGGCCCGCGTGCCGACGCCAGCATCGAATCGATGGCCAAGCTCAAGCCGGTGTTCGCGGCCAAGGGCAGCGTCACCGCCGCGACCTCGTCGCAGATGTCGGACGGCGCCGGTGCGCTGATCGTCGTCAGCGAGAAGATCCTGAAGGAGCATAAGCTCACGCCGCTGGCGAAGTTCACCTCGTTCGCCGTGCGCGGCGTGCCGCCGGAGATCATGGGCATCGGCCCGAAGGTCGCGATTCCCGCGGCGCTGGCCGCGGCCGGCCTCACGCTGGACCAGATCGACTGGATCGAACTGAACGAGGCTTTCGCCGCGCAGGCGCTGGCCGTGATCCGCGACCTCGGCCTGGATACGTCGAAGGTCAACCCGATGGGCGGCGCGATCGCGTTGGGCCACCCGCTGGGCGCCACTGGTGCGATCCGCGCCGCGACCGTGGTGCACGCGTTGCGCCGCAACAATCTCAAGTACGGCATGGTGACGATGTGCGTCGGCGCCGGCATGGGCGCGGCAGGCATCATCGAGCGCGTGTGATCGCGCATCGGTAAGCGGCGAAGGGTGGGGCGGGCGACTGCTCCACCCTTCGTCACATGGAAATACGACAACGGAGAAGTGCATGGAGATTCTGACCACCAGTGCCGACGGCATCCTGACCATCGAATTCAACCGCGTCGAGCGCAAGAACGCCATCACGTCTGCGATGTACCAGACGATGGCCGATGCGCTGTTCGATGCCGACCGCGACGCGGCGGTGCGCGCGGTGCTCATTACCGGCAAACCGGAGATTTTCACGGCCGGGAATGATCTGGAAGACTTCCTGAAAACGGCCGCGCTTCCCGCCAGCGACGACCGGCCGGTGTTCCAGTTCATGCGCGCACTGTCCGGCATCAGCAAGCCGGTGGTGGCCGCGGTGTCGGGCGCGGCGATCGGCATCGGCACCACGCTGCTGATGCACTGCGACCTGGTCTACTGCGCCGACAACGCCAAGTTCTCGCTGCCGTTCTCGCAGCTGGGCTTGTGCCCGGAATTCGCGTCATCGCTGCTGCTGCCGCAGATCGCCGGCTATCCGCGCGCCGCCGAGAAGCTGCTGCTCGGCGAAGCCTTCAGCGCGCAGGAGGCGGCCGACATGGGACTGGTGTCCAAGGTGCTGCCGGTGGCCGAGCTGCCCGCATTCGCGCGCCAGCAGGCGGGCAAGCTGGTGGCGCTGCCGGCGGCGTCGATCCGCATGACCAAGTCGCTGATGAAGCGCGCGCGCCAGCAGGCCATCGACGACACGCTCGCCTTCGAAACCAGACAGTTCGCCGCGATGCTGCAGGGTGCCGAGGCCAAGGAAGCGTTCACGGCATTCTTCGAAAAGCGCAAGCCGGATTTTTCGAAGTTCGACTGAGCAGACTAAGCGCCCTGTTGCGGCCGCGGCGGTGCGCAGAGTTCAGGGGCTGACCCATCTGGTGCAGAAATCCACCCACCAAGGTTGAAACAGCAGCCAGACCGACAGCAATTGACTGGCTAACACCCATCCCATCGCGGTGAGGAAGGCGGGGTGCAGGCGGCCGCGCGTTTTCAGGTCGTAGGCGGCAATGCAGAGATAGAGCAGGTCGATGCCGAGGTAGAGTGTCGCGAAGGTTCCCGCAAAACCGTTCCCGAAGATGGCGGCTGTCCATGGACGGGTCCAGCGTGCGAATCCGGCACTGGCGATATAGATTGTCGCCATCAGCATCAGTCGTTTGTGTAGCGCGGAATCGGCGCGACGCTTCAAGGCAATGCCAGTAAAAGCGGCAAAGACAATCATGATGGCAATGGCCACGCTCATGAAACCAGGCCGCGAACGGCTGGTCCCAAGATATTCCATCTGGATCATGTATTCGGCCAGCGGCCCGATGACGATCATGACGACCGCCAGCAGTGCCAAGGCGATGCCCAATTTTTGATGGGCCGCGCGGCGATTGGTGCGTATCAGCAGGATCTGCGCCGTCAGCAAGACCAGCCAACCGACGAAGGCGGCCGCATGCACGTGGATGATGAGGGGCGGGGCGGGCCTCTGGCCGTTCAGGTGCGCCAACACGCCGGGGCCAAAACCCATGACGACGCCAAGCCAGATCAAGCCCATCATGAGCAGGTTGAAATTGCGGTCCCAATGATGGTGACGGGAGAAAATACTATCCGTAGATTGCATGACGCCCCCTTCGTGTTCTGTTGAACAAACCTCTCTTGCTTAAAGCTTGCGAAATTCCGCCGATGCACTGTGGCGCAGATCCGCCAGTTGCACAGTTCGATCTTCCCGCCGCAGTGCCATCAGGCAGGCGTGCCGAAGCGCGTTCGCAATGGCGGCGCCGCTGATTTCAAATTCTTCGGCGATACCTGCGAGGTCAATGTCCGGCGCCAGTGCGCAGCCGGTGAAAGCCTGTCGCCACAAGCGCAGACGCTCTGCCGCGGCAGGAATCGGAAAGTGGACGATAGACTGGAACCGGCGTGCCAATGCTTCGTCCAGATCGCCGTCCAGATTCGCAGCGACGATGACGGTGCCCGCGAATTCCTCCATCTGCCGCAGCAGCCACGCCACTTCAATGTTGGCATAGCGATCGTGGCTGTCCCTGATCTCGGTGCGCCTGCCGAACAGGGCGTCTGCTTCGTCGAAAAACAGGATCGCGGCTGCGCGCTCGGCCTCGTCGAACATGCGCCGGATATTGCTGGCGGTCCCGCTGATGTACCTCGACGTGATCGCCGACAGATCGACGCGGCAGACTGGCAAGCCGCTTGCTTTTCCGAGCAGCGAGGCGGTCAAGGTTTTGCCGGTGCCCGGAGCGCCACAGAACAGTGCGCGGTAGCCAGGGGGAATGCGCTTGGCCAGACCCCAGTCGCGCAGCAGTGTGGCGCTGTGGCCGATCCACATCCGGATCGCCTCGATATCGGCGCGCTGCTTGTCGCTCAGAACCAGGTCGTCCCAGTCGAGGCTGGTTTCGAGACGCCGTCCCGGGAACGACAGCGTGTCGAAGCGGCCGGTGGCCAAGCCACGCACGAACCCGGGACGGACACGCAGTGGCTGATCGCTTTCCGAGGCTGCATCGATACCGCTCAAGAGCTGGGCGCGGCACAGCGCAGAGTCCTCGCCGAAGCAATGCATCAGCGCGAGCCGCTGCGCCAGGTCGTCGCCGGCCAGCAGGAAGCAAACAGTTTGCACGGTCGGAAGGAAACGATTGCCAGTGTGGCGGCCGCCAAATTCGGCAAAGTAGCCGTCGAGATTGGCATTCTTCATGCGTAGCGGATCGAGCATCTGCGGACGCAGTTGCGGCGCCAGCGCGAGCACCAGCACGAAGCGCTGCTCGAATGACAGGGAGTGCTGCCGCACCAGCATCGCGTAGGGCGAGTCGTCTTCGCCGAGCTCGGGCGGCGCAATCTCGCGCACCTCGCCATAGGATGCTTCGTGTCCGAAATGCAGGCTAAGACGGGTCTCGATGATGCGCTCCGCCCAGCTGAATTCGCGCTCGAGCGAGCGGCTGCTTGCGGCTGTGGCGCCTGATCCCTCTGCACCCATCGCGCTTCCCCTGTCCATGTGGCCTGATTGCCAACGTCGGACATCATAGTCCAGTTTTGGTTTTCCTGAAAAGAAAACTTGCTGTGGCTCTGAGATGCATGAGGGGGAATGTGGTGCCGGTATATTTCCCGACCGCCGGCGCCGGTAGGGCAGCTTGCGCTGCCGGTGTGTCGCTCGTACCCCAGGAGCGAAGCGGATTGTGCGCGAGCGATGTGACAGCCGTGCGACTCAGCTTTAACTTTTTGCTTCGAGGCAAAAAAGAAGGATAATCGTTGGTTTGGGCGCTGTGCCGCCGGCATCAACAGGAGCGAAAGTGCAAGACCACGATCTCGACCAGCGCGACGGCGCCGATCTTCCCGAGAACCCGGCACGACGCCGGATCTTCCAGGCCGCCGCCGCGGTGGGCCTGTCGACCACCTTGCCGCAGGCTGAAGCGGCCGTCTCCCACGCCGCCGCCACATCGCTGGACGCGAAGCTGAAGTCGCACGTCAAGAACGTGGTCGTGATTTACCTCGAGAACCGCAGCTTCAACAATCTGTTTGCCAATTTCCCCGGCACGGCGCAGCCGC
The DNA here is from genome assembly GCA_023389425.1 of Pseudomonadota bacterium. Taxonomy (GTDB): domain Bacteria; phylum Pseudomonadota; class Gammaproteobacteria; order Burkholderiales; family Burkholderiaceae_D; genus Telluria. Next base: position 13,963 of record JAEWEK010000095.1, read on the forward strand.
TGTCGGCCGTGTCGTCCGAGGCCGCGACCCAGCGCGACCGCGACGGCTCGGTGCTGCCGACCCTGCCCAAGGTGTGGGGCGGCATGGTGCCCGCGCGCCAGAACATTGGCGGCAAGGAATACCTGATCAAGGAAGACCAGATCGCCGGCTTGCCGAACGCGCCGTTCACGCTCAAGGACGTGGAAGGGAACCCGCTGCCGGAGAGCCTGATCACCCGCGACCTGTGGCACCGCTTCTACCAGAACCAGATGCAGATCAACGGCGGCAAGAACGATGGTTTCGCGGCCTGGGGCAATTCCGGCGGCCTGGTGATGGGCCGTTACGGCGAAACGCAGAAGAACCTGGGCATGTGGCAGATCGCGCGCGAGTTCACCTTGTGCGACAACTTCTTCATGGCGGCGTTCGGCGGATCCTACCTCAACCACCAGTTCCTCGTGGCGGCGCGCCCGCCGCACTATCCGGATGTGGAATCCTCGCCGGCGAAGAAATCGATATCGCAACTGGATGACGGTCCGACCGGCGTCCAGCTGACGATCGCGCCGGACAGCCCGCGCTCGGCGCTCGATGGCAAGCCGAAGTTCGTCAAGGACGGCGACATCACCCCCGATGGCTACACGGTCAACACGATGGCGCCGCCTTTCCAGCCGAGCTGGGTGCGTCCGGCGCCGGGCGGCGATGCTACCACGGCCGATCCGGAAAATCCTTCCGTGCTGCCGCCGCAGTCCTACAACACGATCGGCGACCTGCTGTCGGCGCGCGGCGTGTCGTGGGCCTGGTATGCGGGCGCGTGGCAGGCCGCGCTGGAGCATCGGGGCGAAGGCAGCCGCCCGAACTTCCAGTACCACCACCAGCCGTTCAATTACTTCAAGCAGTTTGCACCGGGCACTGCCGAACGCGCCAGGCACCTGCGCGATGCCGGCCTGGGCGACAGCCCGATCTCGAACCGGTTCATCGCCGACGCGATCGCCGGACGCCTGCCGGCCGTGGCTTTCTACAAGCCGCAGGGCAACCTGAACTTGCACGCGGGTTATTCCGACATCGAGTCGGGCGATGCGCATGTGGCCAACGTCATCGAGCACCTGAAGAAATCGCCGCAGTGGAAGGACATGGTTGTCGTCATCACCTTCGACGAAAACGGTGGCTGGTGGGACAACGTGGCGCCGCCGAAGGGCGACCGCTGGGGGCCCGGTTCGCGCATCCCGGCGATCATCGTGTCGCCGCACGCGAAGAAGGGCAATGTCGACCACAACTTCTACGACACCACCTCGATCCTGCGCTTCATCACGCGCCTGCACGGCCTGCCGCTGCTGGAAGGGATCGCGGCGCGCAACGCCGCCTTTGCGGCGCGCGGCGCCCGTCCGCCGGGCGACCTGACGGCGGCGCTCAGCTTCCGCTGACCGGCGCCTTACCCCTGCCAAGCCAGGCCGCGTGCCTGGCTTTTTTCGTTCCCTTGCTCGCGGGCTACCGGGCGCTGCCCCAGAAAGGGCGGCGATACACTCCCAGCTTGACCACGACCACTGACAAATTATCAAGACGGGAGAGCAAGATGCACAGGCAAAAAGTATCGAAGAAACTGCTGGCAGTAACTGCTGTGGCGGCAATGTTCAGTGCATTCGGTGTGCAGGCGCAAACCGGCCAGGCGACGCGTGAAGGCACGGCCGGTAACGCCAACAGCGCCAGTGGCGCAGGCGCCAGCACTGGCTCCTCGTCGCTGAGCAAGAGCGACGAAAAAATACTCAAGGAAATGGCGCAAGCGAACATCGATGAAATCGGAGCCGCCAAGCTTGCGCAGAGCAAGAGCCAGAACGACCAGGTCAAATCGTTCGCGCAGCAAATGATCGACGACCACACCAAGGCCCTGAACGATGTGCAGCAGGTGGCGCAGCAGAAGGGCGTTACCTTGCCGACCGAGCCGGACGCCAAGCACAAGGCCATGACCGCCAAGCTCGAGGCAATGACTGGCGCCGCATTCGACAAGGCCTATATGTCGCAGGCCGGCGTATCCGACCACAAGGCCGTGCACGGCAAGCTGATGAGCGCCGAGAAGAAAGCCAAGGATGCCGACGTCAAAGGCCTGGCCGAAAAGATGCTGCCAGTGGTGGAGCAGCACCTGAAGTCGGCCGAGCAGGACAAGTCGGCGATGGCGGGCACCAAGTCAGGCAAGTAAGCCAGTGATGCCGCGGCAGCCTTTCGCCAGGCCGGGGGCGGGTTCGTCTTGCGCTGGCGCGGACGACGTCGCCAGCGAATCCCGCTGCGTGTACGCCTTATCCAGGCCGTAGCTGAGGACTTTCGGATGATGCAGGAAGGCGACGCTTCTAGTCATAAAACGAGTTGGCAAAAGATTATTTTGGCGGCTCAGGCTTGCGTGCGGCCCATGCCTGCATCAGCGAACCAAGCGGCTGTTCTTCCGCGACGAGCCCAGCCGCGACGCGCGACTGGTCGGCCTCGCTGCGGTTCTGGCTGATCTTCCACTTGCCCTCGATCTTGCCGATCGGGATTTCGATGCCGACGATGGCCTTGAGCATGGTGTCGATGTAATCGTCCGGCGCGTCGGCGACTCTCCACGGATGAGAGCGCCCCGCCTCGTGCCGGTCGGTGAGGCGTTCGACCAGCGAACGCAGCCAGACCGGATCATCCAGCACGCGCAGCCGGCCATGCGCATGCACGACGGCATAATTCCACGTTGGCACCACCTTGCCGGTCCTTGTTTTCTGTTCGTAGAATTCGGGCGATACATAGGACGATGGCGACGCGAACATCACCAGCACTTCGGCGCCCGCTTCGCGCCACACCGGATTGCCGCGGGCGACGTGGGCGCGCAGGGTGCCCTGCGGCGCGGCGCTGCTCGGCGCGGCGATCTCGAACGGCAGGTGGTCCGCATCCATGCCGTTCGGGCCGACGCGCACCATCGCACCGAACGGATTGGCGGCGATCAGCGCGTGCATCACGTCGAGGCGGGTTTCCTCGAAATGGCGCGGCGTGTACATCAGCCGCGCTCCGGCTGAGCTTTTGCTGCGGTGCGCATGATCGGTCTCCGCCAAAAAATCAATCCGCCATCTTAACCGCGCTTTGGCCGCCAGTGGTGATTTATACTCTCAGCCATGAGCAAAAAAATCCGCTGCACGTGGGCCAATCCCGTCAATCCGCGCTACCTCGATTACCACGACACCGAGTGGGGCAAGCCTTGCCACGATGAGCTGCGGCTGTTCGAGATGCTCAACCTCGAAGGCGCGCAGGCCGGCCTGTCGTGGGAGACCATCCTCAACAAGCGCGAGAACTACCGCGCCGCGTTCGACGGCTGGGATGCGCAGACGATCGCCGCCTACGACGACGCCAAGGTGGCGGAGTTGCTGGCCAATCCCGGCATCGTGCGCAACCGCCTGAAGGTGGCGGCCGCAATCACCAACGCCCAGGCCTACCTGCGCATGCGCGCGGACGGGCTGACGCTCGACCAATACCTGTGGTCGTACGTGGACGGCAAGCCGCTCGTCAACCGCTGGGCCAAGGGCGAACGGCCGGCGCGCACCGAACTGTCCGACCGCATTTCGAAGGACCTCGGCAAGCGCGGATTCAAATTCGTCGGCTCGACCATCATCTACGCCTACATGCAGGGCATCGGCCTGGTCGACGACCACGATCCCGAGTGCTTCTGCCATTCCGGCCACTGAACATGCAGGCGCATTGGCGCGGCCGCGAGCGCTACACGATCTTCGACAGCGATTATGGCGACGGCAGCGGCATGCGTGCGCTGCTGCAGGCCTGGCGCGACGATCCGCAGCGGCCGGCGCATCTGCACCTGATCGCGCTGGCGGCGGGACGCATGCCGGGTTTTCATCGCATTGCGCAGCGTGAACGCGGCGTCACGCTCGATCTGCTGAGCGCACCGCTCGATGCGGCGCTGGCGCAGCTGGTGGCGCGGCTCGATTTCATTTGCCTGCATGGGATCGGCGGCGAGGGCAACGCGTTCGCGCGGCCCTTGGCGCGCCTCGCTGCCGCCGATGCGCTGCTCGCGGCAGATGGGCTGGCAGCCGGACAAATCGACGCGCTGGTGGCGCACGGCTTCGTATTCGGCGAGGGACACGCGCGCTTTGCCAGCCGCAAGCCACGTTTGCCTGTGTCTCCGGTCCCGCCGCGCCGTGCCCTGGTCATCGGCGCCGGCATCGCCGGTGCGGCCGCCTGCGAGCGCCTGTGCGCGCGCGGCTGGCAGGTCACACTGGTCGAACGCCACGAAGGTCCGGCGATGGAAGCGTCGGGCAACCTTGCTGGGATCTTCATGCCGCTGGTGTCGCGGGACGACAATATCCCGACCCGGCTGGTGCGCGCGGCCTATCTCTACGCGCTGCAGTACTGGGAAACCATCGGCGGAATCGGCCGCGCGATTGAAGGCGCCGCATGCGGCGTGCTGCAGCTGGCACGCGACGCGGCGCACGCGCGGGCTGCGCGCGCCCTCGCTGCCGACGGACGCTATCCGCCTGAATTCGCGCGCTGGCTCGAATCCGAAGAGGCGAGCGCCATGCTCGGGCTGCTGGCGCCGGAAGGCGGCTGGCTGTTCCCGCAAGGCGGCTGGGCGCGGCCCGGCAGCGTCTGCGATGCGATGCTGGCCGCGTGCGGCGACCGGCTCGATGCGCGCTTCGGCGCGGGCAGCGTGCGGCTGGAACGCGTGGGCGACGAATGGCAGGCGGTGGATGCGCAAGGCATCGTCCTCGCTCAGGCACCGACGGTGATTCTCGCCAGCGGCGCCGGCGCGAAAGCCTTCCCGCTGACGGCGCCGCTGCCGCTGGACGCGCTGCGCGGACAGGTGTCGCACATCGCCGCGGACTCGCTGCCGCCGCTGCCGCTGGTGCTGTGCCGCGAAGCCTACCTGACGCCGGCATCGCACGGCATCTGCTGCGCCGGCGCCACCTACGATCCCGATCCGGACCCCGCCCTGTGGCAGTCGAGCCACGACGACAACCTCGGCAAGCTGCGCGCGTTGCTGTCCGATCCGCACGCGGCCGGGGAGGCGCCGCTCGCGGGCCGGGTCGGCTTTCGCACCGTGGCGCCGGACCGTCTGCCGCTCATCGGCCGCCTGCCGGATTTCGCCGCGGCCGGCGCCACCGAGCGCCTGCGCGACGTGCCGCGCCATCCCGGCCTGTACGGACTGCTCGGCTATGCCTCGCGCGGCCTGACCTGGGCGCCGCTGGCGGCCGAGCTGCTGGCGGCCGCGCTGGAGGGCGAGCCTTTGCCGCTGGAGGAAAACCTGGTCGACGCCCTCGACCCGGCGCGCTTCGTGTTGCGCGCACGCCGCGCCCCGCGCGGTCCAAATCCGGTGGTCGGCTGACAAATCGCAATACTTGGTCAACATCCGCGCTATAATTTTCCACGAGGAAACTTTTTATGGCCCGGTACCATCCGGGTGGAGCGATGGAAGACCAAGCCCGCGCGCACGAGCTGTTCCTGTTCCTGGCGTCGACCGCGCACGACATGAAGAATTCGATCAGCATCCTGTCCGGCACGCTGGAGCAGTTGCTGGTGGACGCCCCGCAGGCGGCGCCGGCCTATCCGCGCATGGCGCACATGCTGCACCAGACGCGCCGCCTGAACAACCAGCTGATGCAGCTGCTCGCCCTGTACAAGCAGGTCGGCACGCCGGAGTACCCGTTCGACATGCAGCCGCTGGAAGTGGGCGAGCTGGCCGAGCAGGTCGCGTCCAGCGAGCGCGTGCTGCTGCAGTCGCGCGGGATCACGCTGGAGATCGACTGCGACCCGCATCTCGTGTGGCACTTCGACGAAGACCTCATCATCGGTGTGCTGTCGCACGCGATCCACAATGCCACGAACTACACGCGCGACCGCATCCGCCTGGCGATCGCGGAGAGCGACGGCTTCCTCGAACTGCGCCTCGAAGACAACGGCATCGGCTACCCGCAATCGATGCTCGACGCCGGCGTCGCCGCGATGGGCGGTGCGGCCAACGGGGTCAACTTCCTGACCAACAGCGCCGGACTGGGCCTGTACTTTTCGAGCGAAGTCGCAAAGATGCACCGCCACCGCGGCCGCCACGGCGACCTGCGTCTTGAAAACGGCGGCCGTTACGGGGGCGGATGCTTCATACTCAGGCTGCCATGAACGCCGTCCCGCTCCTTTCCACCACGGTTCCCGAGAACCAGATCGACTGGGCCTCGAAGAACTACCTGATCGTCGACGATTTCGCCGGGGTGCGCCAGCTGCTGCGCGAGAGCCTGCGCAGCCTGGGCGCGAAGAGCATCGACCAGGCCACCAGCGGCGGCGAGGCGATGGCGTCGCTGGTGCGTACGCGCTACGACGTGGTCCTGTGCGACTACTACCTCGGCGAGGGCAAGAACGGCCAGCAGGTGCTGGAAGAGGCGCGCGTGCGCAACCTGGTCAACCCGAGCACGGTGTGGATCATGGTGACGGCCGAGAAGAGCGTCGAATCGGTGGTCGGCGCGGCCGAGCACCAGCCGGACGCTTACCTCATCAAGCCGATCACCGAGGGCGTGCTGCTCACGCGCCTGAACCGCGTGTGGCACAGGAAGCAGGTGTTCCGCGCCATCGACCAGGCCTACGCCGAGCGCGCCTACCTGCACGCGGCGCGCCTGTGCGACGAGCAGATCGCCGCGCACAAGGTGCACGAGATCGACCTGCTGCGCATGAAGGCGAAGCTGATGGAGAAAAGCGGCCAGCCGGAGAAGGCGCGCGCCGCCTACGAGCAGGTGCTGGCGCAGCGCGAGTACCAGTGGGCGCGCATCGGGCTGGCCAAGATCCGGATGGCCAACGGTGAATTCGAGCAGTCGCGCCAGATGTTCCAGGGCGTGATCGCGGAGAATCGCTGGTACCTCGACGCCTACGACCAGCTGGCGAAATCGTTCGAGGGGATGGGGCAGCTGGAGGAAGCGTGCGCGGTGCTGGAACGGGCCGCCAAGCTGTCGCCGAATTCGGTGACGCGCCAGCGCAACCTCGGCAACATCAGCCTCAAGCTCGGGAACATGACGCTGGCCGAGAAGGCCTACCGCAAATGCCTCGCGGTGGGCGAGTATTCGGTCAACAAGACGCCCGACGCCTATCTCGGCCTGGCGCGCGTGTGCGGCCTGAAGAACGACACCAAGGAGGCGCTGCAGCTGCTGATGCAGGCGCAGCGCGATTTCGCCGGCGAGCACATGGACATCCAGCTGCGCAGCAAGATCACGGAAGGCCTGGTGTACCACGAGAGCGGCGATTACCGGCGGGCGCGCAAGTCCGGCGACGAGCTCGAACAGATGCTGCGCGAGACCGCCGAGCGGCCCGATGTCCCGACCTGCATGGAGATGGCGACCCTGCTGTTCGCGGTCGGCGTGAAGGATGCGCCGGTGGACCTGCTGTCCTACGTGATCCGCAATAACCACGACCATCCGGTGTTGCTCGACCAGGTGCGCAAGCTGTTCGAGCGGGCGCGCATGGGCGAGGAGGGCGAGGCGATCATCCGGGCGTCGCGCAAGGAAGCGTCGGACCTGATGAACCAGGGCGTGCTGTTGTGGAAGACCGGCAGGCTGCACGAAGCGGTCGAATGGATGCGCAACGCGCGCCGTGCGGTGCCGAACAACCAGCGCATCCTGTTCAATGCGGCGCAGGTGCTGATCTCGCACCTTGAGCAGCACGGGTACAGCGAAGCGCTTGCCCAGGAGGCGTACGAGGTGCTGTCGCACGTCGACCACCTGCAGCCGGGGCAGCAGCGCTTTGCGCAGCTGATGGAGCATCTGGCGGCGCTGGCGCCGCAGGTGGAGACGGTGGTGATACCAGAGCCGCACGCGCTGGAGGGCCACGTGCCGGAAGCGCTGGTCGCGGCGGCGACGGCGCCGGACGTGCATCCGCTTGATCTGCTGGATGACGAAGAGCCGTCAGCTGCATAAGTTCCGCTAGCCTGGAACCGTCGTACCGGCGCAGGCCGGTACCGGCTCAGCATGGGTTCCGGCCTGCGCCGGAACGACGGTTCATACGATTGTTGGCCCAAACTGGCAGGTAGAGTGGTATCAAGCGCCGGTCGATGCCCCCGCACCCGCCGGCGCCGGCGCCAACCGTCCCGCGTGCAAGCGCATCAGCTCCCCGCACAGTTGATCCACATCCCGCCGCATCCCCGGCACCTTCGACACCTCCGCCGCCCGCGACAAGGCTTCCTTGGCAATGTGATATCCCAGCGCCCGGTAGCTCTCGAACTGCGCCTCGTCGAACCACTGGTCCGCCGTGCTTTGGTGCGGATAGTCGGGATGCGCCTTGCGGTAGTTGAGCACGTCCGCGTTCTCGTTGCCGACGATGGCCGGCTTGATGTACAGGAGCGTGCCGTCCACTCCTTCCGCATCCACGTGGCTGTAGCAGATCGTGCCCGCCGCGCAGCTCGCGCCGCACAGGTCCGTGCCCTTTACCAGCTCCATGCGCGACACGTCGAGGCCGATCGTCACGTGCAGGTCGGTGGCGCATTTGCGGATCGCATTGCCGAGGTCTTCGAAAGCCAGCGACCGGTCGCTGGCCACGTCCACCGCCACGATCAGCCTGCAGCGCCGCCGCACCAGCTCGTAGATGCCGAGGTTCTCGAAGTGGCCGCCGTCCGACAGGTAGACGTAGCTGGCGTCCGCATTGGTCAGCCCGAACAGTTCGGCCAGGAGGCTGAACAGGCCGATCGGCGGCGACGAACGCTTCCACATTGCCTTGCGCGGATTGGGGCACCAGCGCCCGAGCCGCACGTTAAACA
>JAEWEK010000202.1 GCA_023389425.1 Pseudomonadota bacterium
CAGAGTTCCGAAGGAAACTCATTCCCACTCGATGGTCGCCGGCGGCTTCCCCGAAATGTCATACACGACGCGATTCAGCCCGCGCACTTCGTTGATGATCCGATTCGACACCTTCCCCAGCAGCGAATGCGGCAGATGCGCCCACTGCGCCGTCATGAAGTCCAGCGTTTGCACCGCGCGCAGCGCGACCACGTACTCGTAGGTGCGGCCATCGCCCATCACGCCCACCGATTTTACCGGCAGGAACACGGCAAATGCCTGGCTGGTCGCTTCATACCAGTTCACCGGCGCCTTGCCGGCATCGATACCCGGCACCATCGGCGCTTCGAACGGCGTCTTGCGCAGTTCTTCGATGAAGATCGCATCCGCTTCACGCAGCAGGTCGGCATACTCGCGCTTCACTTCGCCGAGGATGCGCACGCCCAGGCCCGGACCCGGGAAGGGATGGCGATACACCATGTCGTGCGGCAGGCCGAGCGCCACGCCCAGCTTGCGCACTTCGTCCTTGAACAGTTCGCGCAGCGGCTCCAGCAGCTTCAGGTTCAGCGTTTCCGGCAGGCCGCCCACATTGTGGTGGCTCTTGATGGTCTGGCCCTTCTTGCCCTTGCCTGCCGACTCGATGACGTCCGGGTAAATCGTGCCCTGCGCCAGCCAGCGCGCCTTGCTCAGCTTCTTGGCCTGCTCCTGGAACACTTCGACGAACTCGCGGCCGATGATCTTGCGCTTCTGCTCCGGATCGGTCACGCCGGCCAGGTGGCCCATGAACTGGTCTTCGGCGTCAATGCGCAGCACCTTCACGCCGAGGTTTTTCGAGAACATGTCCATCACCATCTTGCCCTCGTCCTTGCGGAGCAGGCCATGGTCGACGAAGACGCAGGTCAGCTGGTCGCCGATCGCCCGATGGATCAGTGCCGCCGCCACGCTGGAATCGACGCCGCCGGACAGGCCGAGGATGACCTCGTCCGTGCCAACCTGGGCGCGGATCTTCTCGACGGCTTCGCTAATGTAATCCGGCATGTTCCAGTCGGATTTGCAGCCGCAGATGTCATGCACGAAGCGGCCGATGATGGCTTCGCCTTGCGTGGTGTGGGTTACTTCCGGGTGGAACTGCAGCGCGTAGAAGCCGCGCTCCTCATCGGCCATGGCGGCGATCGGGCAGCTCGGGGTCGAGCCCATCAGCTTGAAGCCTGGCGGCATGTCCAGCACCTTGTCGCCGTGGCTCATCCAGACCTTGAGCATGCCATGGCCTTCATCGGTGACGAAGTCGTTGATCTCGTTCAGCAGCTTGGTATGGCCGCGGGCGCGCACTTCGGCGTAACCGAATTCGCGGACCTTGCCGTTTTCGACCTTGCCGCCGAGCTGCATGGCCATGGTCTGCATGCCGTAGCAGATGCCCAGCACCGGCACGCCGAGTTCGAACACGGCCTGCGGCGCGCGCGGCGATTCGCCTTCCAGCGTCGAATTGTGGCTGCCGGACAGGATCACGCCGGCGGCGCCGTAGCTGCGGATGAACTCGTCGCTGACGTCGTAGGGGAAGACTTCGGAGAACACGCCGGCGTCGCGCACACGGCGAGCGATCAGCTGGGTGACCTGGGAACCGAAATCGAGGATGAGGATTTTGGAGTGCATAGGATGCAAAAGTAAGATGAATACTGGCGTTGGAGCGAACCTGAAGACCGTCGTCCCGGCGAAGGCCGGGACCCATGCTGAATATCCGACGTAGCAAGCGGCCGACGTGATACTTGCAAGGCCATTGCGAAAAGCGGCGCATCAGCGCCGCTTCGTGGTTTTTTACTCGGTCCGGTAGTTCGGCGCTTCTTTGGTGATCTGCACGTCGTGCACGTGCGATTCACGCATGCCGGCCGAGGTGATCTCGACGAACTCGGCCTTCTCGCGCAGGTCGTCGATGGTCGGGCAACCGCAGTAGCCCATCGACTGGCGCACGCCGCCGACCAGCTGGTACAGGATCGCCACCACGCTGCCCTTGTAGGCGACGCGGCCTTCGATACCTTCCGGCACGAACTTCTCGGCTTTCGATTGCGCTTCCTGGAAGTAGCGGTCGGCCGAACCTTCGACCATCGCGCCCAGGCTGCCCATGCCGCGGTAGGACTTGTAGCTGCGGCCCTGGTACAGGATCACTTCGCCCGGCGCCTCTTCGGTGCCGGCGAACATCGAACCCATCATGACGGTGTTCGCGCCCGCTGCCAGTGCCTTGGAAATGTCGCCCGAGTAGCGGATGCCGCCGTCGGCGATGCACGGTACGCCGCTGCCCTTGAGCGCCTCGGCGACGTTGTGGATCGCGGTGATCTGCGGCACACCCACGCCGGCCACGATACGGGTGGTGCAGATGGAGCCGGGGCCGATGCCGACCTTGACCGCATCCGCACCATGCTCGACCAGCGCGCGCGCCGCCGCTGCGGTGGCGATATTACCGCCGATGACGTCCACGCCTGGGTAATTTTCCTTGATCCATTTCACGCGGTTCAGGATGCCTTGCGAATGGCCGTGCGCCGTGTCGACCACCAGCACGTCCACGCCGGCCTTGACCAGCAGGTCGATGCGCTCTTCGTCGCGGGCGCTCACGCCCACCGCCGCGCCGACCAGCAGCTGGCCGCGCTTGTCCTTCGATGCCAGCGGGTGCTCGTGCGACTTGAGGATATCCTTCACGGTGATCAGGCCGCGCAGTTCGAACTCGTCGTTGACGACCAGCACGCGCTCGAGGCGGTGCTTGTTCATCAGGCGCTTGGCTTCGGTCGTGTCCGCATCTTCGTTGACGAACACCAGCTTTTCGCGCGGGGTCATCTTGGCGCGCGCCTCGGCCTCCAGGTCTTCTTCGAAACGCAGGTCACGGTTGGTGATGATGCCGACCACCTTCTTGCCCTCGACCACCGGGAAGCCGCTGATGCCATGTTGCGATGCCAGTTGCAGCACGTCGCGGATCTTCATGTCCGGCGGGATCGTGATCGGGTCGCGCAGCACGCCTGCCTCGAAACGCTTGACTCGCGCCACTTCGCGCGCCTGGTCCTTCGGGCTCAGGTTCTTGTGGACGATACCGATGCCGCCTTCCTGCGCCATTGCGATCGCCAGACGGGCTTCGGTCACGGTGTCCATGGCCGCGGACAGCAGCGGAATGTTCAGCGTGATGTTGCGGGTCAGCTTGGTGCGGAGGGAGGTTTCGGCCGGAAGAACATTGGAGTAGGCCGGGACGAGCAGCACATCATCGAACGTGAGTGCTTTCTGGATTAGACGCATAGCATTTCCTATAGGCGCAAAAGTGAATTATACAGAAAGTCCGGAACGGCGGCACGAGAGCCCCCCGAAAACGGCAGGCGCAAGCAGGTCCGGCCACTCTTCCGTACGGACGCGCAATTGACAGCCGGGCGCTTTCATGGCGAAATCACCCTAAGTTTTCCTGGAGAAACACCTCATGCGCTCCTCCCTTCCGCGCCTGCTCGGCGTCGTACTGCTGTTGTCCGCCGGCCTCGCCCACGCCCAGTTCGCCTGGATCGACGCCAAAGGCATCAAGCACTATTCGGACCGCCCGCCGCCACCGGACACGCCACCAGCCAAGATCCTGAAGGCGCCCGGCAAACATGCGGCCCTGATGGACTTGATCGGCCCCGGCGACGCCAAGCCGGACGATGCCGCCGCCGCAAGCGCGAAAGCGGCCGCGCCGACACTGGCCGACCGTGAAGCGGATTTCCGCAAGCGGGCACAGGAAAAAGCGAAGGAGGAAAGGAAGGCGGCAGCGGAAGCGCAGCTCGACCGCGCCCAGCAGGCCAACTGCGCCCAGGCGCAACGCTACAAGAACGCACTGGAGTCGGGCATGCGCATGACCGAAACGGCAAACGATGGCGGCCAGCAATGGATGTCCGACGCCGAACGCGCGCGCCGCCTAGCCGATTCCAACGAGGTGCTGGCGAACTGCCGCTGAACCGGCGCCTTCAGCGCAGGGCGGCCGCGTCTTTCTTGGCCGCGCGGCGGCGGCGCGAATCCTTGGGATCGGCCACCAGCGGCCGGTAGATTTCGATGCGGTCGTGCTCGCGCAAGACCGTGTCCAGCGTCTTTTTCTTGGCGTAGATGCCGACCGGCGCCGTCGTCAGGTTAATGTCGGGAAAAGCTTCCAGCACGCCGCTGCGTTCGATGGCCTGGCCAATGGTCGTGCCCGCCTCCACTTCCAATGCGCGCAAGAACTCTTGCTTGTCGGTCGCATAGCAGACCTGGATGTGCAAGGCCTCAGCCATACACGGTCTCCGCCCGCTTGCAGAAGGAATCGACCATGCTGTTGGCGATCATGCCGAACACGGGTCCGATCAGCTGTTCGAGGATAATGCTGGAGAATTCGTAGACGAGATCGAATTCGATCTTGCAGGCATCGGCGCGCAAGGGCTTGAAATGCCAGGTACCTTCCAGCATCTTGAACGGACCGTCGACCAGATGCATCTTCATCATGGTCGGCCGTTCGTTGTGGTTGGACGTGGTGAAGCTCTGTTTGACACCGTGAAAGTTGATCGCCAGGCAGGCCACCAGATTGTCTTCGCTGCGCTCGATCAGCTTGACCCCGCCGCACCAGGGCAGGAACTTGGGATAATCTTCGACCTTCGCCACGAGGTCAAACATCTGTTCGGCGCTATATCCGAGGAAAACTGACTTGTGTACTACTGCCATTGGTCAACCGTTTGCTATGATGTTGGAATTGTTGCCATTTGCGCCCTACCTTGCGCGGCAACGCATAGTTTAACCGACCCGCGCCTTTTAGCTATTTCATGAGCATTGTTGACAACAAAAAAGCCTTTTTTGATTACTTCATCGAGGACCGCTATGAAGCGGGGATGGTGCTCGAAGGCTGGGAAGTAAAGGCGATCCGCGACGGCCGGGTACACATCAAGGAAGCCTATGTGGTCACGCGCGGCGGCGAGCTGTTCCTGTTCGGCTGCCACATCACGCCGCTGGGCACCACCTCCGCGTGGAGCAATGCCGAGGTGCTACGCACGCGCAAGCTGCTGCTGCACAAGGCGGAAATCGACAAGCTGGTCGGCAAGGTCGAGCGCTCCGGCTACACGGTGGTCCCGCTGAACCTGCACTACAAGGCGGGCCGGGTCAAATGCGAGATCGGCCTGGCCAAGGGCAAGAAGATGCACGACAAGCGCGCGACCGAAAAAGACCGCGACGCCAAGCGCGAGGTCGAGAAGGCGATGAAGACGCACAAGCGTTGATCCGCCCGTCGTCCCGCGAAGGCGGGGACCCATGCTGAGTCGGCACCGCCCGCGGCCTCCAAGCTTCGACAACTCAAGCCGTCCATGGGCCCTCGCCTCCGCGAGGGCGACGGAACTTAGGCTGTCTCTGCAGCAGACTTCGCCACGGCGCCCTCTTCCACCAGCCGCCTGCTTACCCTCCACGAGCAGAAGCTGAGCACCAGCCCCACCGTCACCCCGCACGCCAGCTTGAAGGCGCTGCCGAACAGCAGCGGCGCCACCAGCCCGGAGACCAGCGCGAACGACATCATCTGGATAAACGACAGCATCGACGCCGCCAGCCCGCGATGATCCGGGAACAGTTGCAATGCTCCCATCTGCAGCGCCGGCGCCGCCACCGCCAGTCCGAAGGTGAACAGCGCCAGCGGCAACACCGCCCACGGAAGTTGAGGCGGCGTGAACAGCGCCGTATAGCCCACGTTCAGCACGCAGGCCAGCGCCATGCAGCCGTATCCCACCCACTTCATCTTCGCCGGCGTGAACGTCGCGCTGCGCTTGCCGCTCCACGCCGAGCCGATCACCGAGCCGCCGATCAGCGGAATGAACAACCAGCCAAACGCCGTTTCCGGCAGGTGCATGATTTCCATCACAAAATTTGCCGCCGCTCCGATGTACAGCGACAGGCCGCCAAACGCCAGCCCCACCGACAGCGACAGCAGCAGGAAACGCGTGTGCTTCAGCACCATCAAATAATTACGTGCGATCACCACCGGATGAAATGCATGCCGCTTCTCCACCGGCAAGCTTTCCGGCAGCATCTTCAGGCACAGCACGATCATCAGTGCGCCGAAGACCGCCAGGAACACGAAGGTCGCACGCCAGCCGAAGTGCACATGCAGCCAGCCACCCAGTATGGGCGCGATCGCCGGCGCCAGGCCGAACACCATCATGATGTGCGACATCATCTTCTGCGCCTTGGCGCCGGAGAAGCGGTCCTGCACGATGGCCTGCCCGATCACCGAGCCCGATCCCGCCGCCAGTCCCTGCAAGGCGCGGCACGCCAGCAGCCAGCCGAAGCTCGGCGCCAGCGCCGCGCCGGCCGAGGCCAGGACATACACCGTCAGCGCGCCCAGCAGCACGGGCCGCCGCCCGAAGGAATCGGACAAAGTGCCGTAGAACAGCATCATGAACGCGAAGCAGAAGATGAACACGCTCAGCGTCTGCTGTACCGCGACCGGTCCCACGTCGAACACGCGGCCGATCGCCGGCATCGAAGGCAAATAGGTGTCGATCGCTAACGCGCCCACCATGCCCAGGCAGGCCAATACCACCGTCAACACTCGTTCCATTCCTGCCGCCTTCCAAATAAATTCCGGCCCTACAACACGGGGGCACGGGCCGCGATTGTAGCCGTTTTTCGCCGTATTTACAGGAGCCCGCTTTAGGCCGCATCAATGCAGGCGGCATAGGCCGCCGCATGATCGGTACTGCTGTGCTTGTCTAACGCCCTCTGCAGGAGTCTTGATCATGAACATCATTTCGCACCGCCTCGCCATCATGCTGGGCATCGTCGCACTCGCCGCCGGCACCGGCTGCGCAACGCGCGGCCACTACCTGCAACGCAGCCTGGTCTCGGACGTCGCGGCGATCCCGGCCGAGCACCACGACCCGCAGCTGGTCAACGCCTGGGGCGTCGCCTTCAACCCCTTCGGCTTCGCATGGGTCGCGGACAATGGCAGCGGCGTCGCCACGCTGTACGACGGCGACGGCAACAAGCAATCGCTGGTGGTCACGATCCCGGCCGCCAGCGCCGGTGCGACGGCTACGCCGACCGGCATCGCCTTCTACGGCGGATCCGAATTCGTCGTCACGCAGGGCAAGGCGTCAGGGCCGGCGCGCTTCCTGTTCGCGAGCGAGGACGGCGTCATCTCGGCCTGGGCGCCCACCGTCGATGCCACCAATGCGATCCGCGTCGGCGGCAGCGACGGCGCGGTCTACAAAGGCATCGCGGTCAGTGCGACCGGCAATGGCGCCCGCCTCTACGCCACCGACTTCCACAACGCCAAGGTAGACGTGTTCGATGGCGCTTTCAATCCGGTGATGATGGCCGGCGCCTTCACCGACGTCGCCATCCCGGCGGGCTACGCGCCCTTCGGCATCGCCAACATCAACGGGGACCTCTACGTCAGCTACGCCAAACAGGACGCCGCCCGGCATGACGACGTCAAGGGACGAGGCTTCGGCTTCGTCGACGTGTTCGATCCGGAGGGCCGGCTGGTGCGGCGCCTGGTCTCGCGCGGCGATTTGAATGCGCCCTGGGGCATGGCGCTGGCGCCGGCCAGCTTCGGCCAAGTCGCCAACCGCCTGCTGGTCGGGAATTTCGGCGACGGCAAGATCAATGCCTACGATGTCGACAGCGGCGAATGGAAAGGCCAGCTGCATGGCGCGGGCCGCAAGCCTCTCGCCATCGACGGCCTGTGGGGCATCGCCTTCGGCAACGGCCTGCAGGGCCAGCCGACCAACACGCTGTTCTTCGCGTCCGGCCCGAACGGCGAGAACGACGGACTGTACGGCCGGCTCGACGCCGGCCGCAAGCGCGAATGAGGCCTCAGCGCAGCGACAGCCCGAAGCGGTCGGGCCGCGGCAGCCAGTTGCCGAGGTAGTCGGCCGAGACCACGACCCGCTCCGCGCGGCCGACCAGCAGGTCGCGCCGGATCATGCCGATGTAGCGCGAGTCCTTGCTGTTGTCGCGGTTGTCGCCGAGGACAAGGTACTGGTCGGCCGGCACGGTGATCGGCCCGAAGTTGCGGCGCGCCTCCAGCTCGGGCAGCACCTGGATGCTGTGATGGCGGCCGGCCAGCGTCTCGTCGAGCCGCACCGCATCGACCGCTGTGCCGCCGATCGCCTCGCGCGCCGTGCCCTGGACTGCATAGTCGAGCGGCTTGCCGTTGACGATCAGCCGCTCGTTGCGCATCTCGACCGCGTCGCCCGGCAGCGCGATCAGGCGCTTGACGAGGCGCGTGCCGTCGGCCGGCGAATTGAAAGTGACCACGTCGCCGCGCGCCGGTTCGCCCAGGCGCGCGAGCACCACGTCGGTCAGCGGCACCTTGAGGTTGTAGGCGGTGCGGTTCACGAGGATGACGTCGCCCTCGAGCAGGTTGGGCCGCATCGAGCCGGAAGGCACCGCATTCAACTCCGCCACCGCGGAACGGAACACGCCGATCAGGCACAGGAAAGCCAGGAAGCCCTTGTTTGCACGGACCCAGTTCATCATCGAAGACCCCACCGTAGAGTTGTTGTGGATGTCTTTATACGCGGGGATTCTTTAGCGATGCTTAAACGGCAAGCGCGCCGCACACGATCACGACATCGGGTGCCCGCTGAGCACGCGGCCCAGCGCATCGGCCAGCACCATCAGCACCGCGAAGCCGAACAGCTTGGCCAGCGCGGCCAGCTTGCGGCCACGCGGCCTGCTGCGCAGCAGGTAGTAGGGCATGCCGACGAATACCAGCATGATGATGCAGATATTGAGCCACGCCGAGCGCCGGTAGCCCGCCACGTCGCTGTCGCGCCGGTACCAGAGGAAGCACAGGAAGTTGATGGCGAGCGTGAGCGGCGCAATCAGCGCGAGCGGCAGCGCCTCGTCGCGCGAGCCATAGCTTGCGTCCACGCCGCCGGCAAGCAGCATGACGAACAGGATCGCGATCAGGATACGTCGTTGAGTCATACGAAAAACAGCTGGCGCGCCGCGGCGCGAGACCGCCGGCGCTTGTGATTCACTCAATGATAACCGTGCCGCACCGGCGCCGCTGGCGCCGCCGGCAGCGGTCGGCCTCACTTCTGCGATTTGACGATCGTGAGCGCACCCGCGATCAGCGATCCCATGTCGCCCATATTCGCCGGGACGATCACCGAATTGTTGGTCTTGGCGAGGTTGCCGAAGGCGCCAACGTATTCCTCGGCCACGCGCAGGTTCACCGCGTCCATTCCGCCCGGCTCATTGATCGCCGCACCCACCTGGCGCAGCGCGGTGGCGCTTGCATCGGCCAGCGCGACGATGGCCGCAGCCTCGCCTTGCGCGCGGTTGATCGCGGCCTGCTTCTCGCCCTCGGAGCGCGCGATTGCCGCATTCTTCTCGCCGTCGGCGATATTGATCTGCTCCTGGCGGCGGCCTTCCGATGCCGCGATGCGGGCCCGCTTTTCGCGCTCGGCCGTGATCTGGGCCTGCATCGCATGCAGGATCTCCGCCGGGGGGGTCAGGTCCTTGATCTCGTAGCGCAGCACCTTCACGCCCCAGTTCGAGGCCGATTCGTCGATCGCGTTGACGATGGCCGTGTTGATGTGGTCACGCTCCTCGAAGGTCTTGTCGAGCTCCATGCGGCCGATCACCGAGCGCAGCGTGGTCTGCGCCAGCTGGGTGATCGCCTGGATGTAGTTCGACGCTCCGTAGGAAGCGCGCATCGGGTCGGTCACCTGGAAGTACAGGATGCCGTCCACCTGCAGCTGGGTGTTGTCCTTGGTGATGCAGACCTGCGGCGGCACGTCCAGCGGGATCTCCTTCAGGACGTGCTTGTACGCGATGCGGTCGACGAAGGGCACCACGATATTCAGGCCCGGCCCCAGCGTCGCATGGTATTTGCCAAGCCGCTCGACCACCCAGGCGTGCTGCTGCGGCACCACGTTGATGGTCTTGAAGACGAAGACGAGCGCAATGATGAGGATGACCAGCGCAACTGTTCCGAACATAGTGTGTCCCTTGGTGTTGGATGAATTAGTTTTTCTTATGCATTCGAGACGATCAGGCGGCTGCCCTGCACCTCGACGATCTTGAACTCACCTGCCTGCGGCGTGGCGCCCTGCCCCAGTTCGATGTCCCACAGCGCGCCGCGATACAGCACGCGCGCCTTGCCATCCTCCCAGCCCGGCACCTGCAGGCGCTGGCCGATATCGAGGTTGACGTTCTGGTCGCGCGCCGCATTGCTGCGCGCCGGTTTGCCCAGGCGGCTGCGATGCAGCAGCCCGGTCGCCAGCACGCCGACGATGGCGGCGGCGATCGCCTGCAGCGGCCCGGAGAAGCCCGCGAACGCGGCCAGCGCGCCGAAGGTCAGGCCGATCGCGATCATCAGCAAATAGAACGTGCCCGTGCACAGCTCGAGGATCACCAGCACGCCCGCGGCAATCAGCCAGTTCATCCATTCCTGCATCACAACCTCCCCAAGTCGAAACCAGCTTCAAAAGACAAAAACCCCCGCAACCCGGCCTGGGCAACGAGGGTCCTCGCTACGTTGCAATACGCTATTGATGGTGTTTGTGTTCAAACAACTTGATGCAGGCAGTGTATCTCTTTTTGGCGGATAGTCAACAGGGCATTTCCTGCGCATAAAGTAGCGTGCGGCATCCGCGCTATCCGCCTTCGGCCACTGGCGGAAGGGGGTGGGCACCCTTCCAAAAAGCGGGTTTACGATTTTCCAGGGCAAGCGACACGATTTCGAACGATTCCTGCACTCAGATGCACGATGCGCGATCGATATTGAGCGATCGGTGGCCTCAGACTTTCGAAATGCGATCGATATCGAACGAATTGCGAACGCTCGCGTCTAAATTTTTGTGACGTCCAAAAACATCGCTCGTCCACATGAGATCGAATCAACTGTGAACAACACCCCGCGCCAGTAACTCACAAATCGCGGCACAGCCCTCAACGTTTCGCTCGACGAGGGCTCGGCCGCGGTCCTGCATTCGGCAAATCTCCCTTCTCCCCCGCCTCACCCCATTCCCGTATTCCTGCATTTCGTTCCACTTTCCCGTCGATTGGTCGCACGGCCACTGGCCCGTCATTACAAAAGGTGATACTTTCCGTCCGTAAATTTTTTTTGACCATCCATCCACTGTTAGGTATCTATGTCGCGCAACACCGTCGCCAAATTTCCGTCCGCGAGCAAGGCCATTCCTGCCGCTATTGCCCTGCTGGTCCTGAGCCTCCACGCCAATGCGCAGACCGCGCCCGCCAGCGACAAGCCCGCTGACACAGCCGCCGCGAAGCCCGTCACCAAAGCGGACGACAAGTCTGCCGCCAAGCCGGCAGCCGACAGCCAGGCACAAGCCGGCGCCCTGCAGACCGTGACCGTGGTCAGCGAGCGCCAGACCAACCGCGTCGACCGCCAGGTCTACGACATCAAGAACGACGCCAGCACCGCCGGCGCCTCGATCGGCGACGTGCTGAACAATGTGCCGTCGGTGAACGTGGATCCGAACGGCACCGTACGCCTGCGCGGCAGCGAAAAGGTGACCGTGCTGGTGGACGGCAAGCCGACCGCCCAGCTGCAAGGCGAAAACCGTGCCGCCGCGATCAACGCCCTGCCCGCCGAAAACTATGAATCGGTGCAGGTCATCAACAACCCGGGCGCCGAATTCGGCAACGAAGCCGGCGGTGGCCCGATCCTGAACCTGATCTCGCGCCGCTACACCAAGCCGGGCGGCAACGGCTCGATGGCCGGCACCGTCGGCCCGAGCGGCCGCCACAGCGCCTTCGCCAACGGCAGCTACAGCTCCGGCTACGCCTCGGTCAACGGCACCCTCAACATCCGCCGCGACGGCAACGACACCGACACCGACGAAGTGCGCGACCGCATCGACCCGGTGACCAAGGCCGACAGCCGCCTGCACCAGGAAGCGCATCGCCACGGCATCCAGGACTTCCTGCAAGCCGGCGTGGGCGGCCGCTACAACTACAGCGAAACCGACACCGTCACCGGCTCGGTCTCGTTCAGCAAGCGCAGCAACGACGCCTCCTCGAACGAACACTTCACCGACTACCGCACCGGCCAGTCGCCGGTGGTCGACTACGGCACCCGCCGCAAGACCAGCGGCGACGCCCTGAACCACGAATTGGTGGCCGGCTGGGAACGCCGCTTCCCGACCGACGGCGAATCGATCAAGGTCGACCTGCGCCGCTCGAACAACAACAATAACAACGACACCAGCACCGCCTACCAGCCGAACCTGATGCCGGCGACCGGCGCCCCGACCCTGCGCAACTACGCGCAGAACGCCGAGACCCGCATCCGCATGACCGACCTGAGCAGCGACTACACCACCCCGATGGGCGGCGGCCTGCTGACGGCCGGCGGCCGCTGGCAGAAGACCAGCCAGGACTTCGACTACCGCTACCTGTTTGCGGATAACGGCAGCCTCGACACGCGCCGCAGCAACCTGTTCCTGCTCGACCAGACCGTGCTGGCCGCCTACGGCACCTTCGAAATGCCGATCAACAAAGTGTGGTCGTTCAAGAGCGGCATGCGCGTCGAGCACACCGACCTCGACCTGAACCAGGCGACGACCGCGATCCAGGCCACGAACAAGTACACCAACTACCTGCCGAGCCTGTTCCTCACCTACAAGCTGGACCCGAACACGAATATCCGCCTGTCCTACGCGGACCGCATCTCGCGTCCGAACGCGGGCGACCTGAACCCGTTCATCAACTACGCCAACGACTACTACGTCACCTCCGGCAACCCGCGCCTGCACCCGGTCAAGCTGCATTCGCTGGAACTGGGCTACGAAACCCGCATCATGGGCCTGATGCCGGTCAGCGCGCGCGGCTACCTGCGCCGCGAAGGCGACGTGATCACCGACCGCCGCGTGTTCATCAGCGATACCGCGCTGCTGACCACCAAGGACAATATCGGCGACCGCCGTTCGGGCGGCGTCGAGTTCTCGGTCATGGGCATGATCCCGCCGAACATGAAAGTGGGCGGTTTCACGCTGCCGAGCATCCGCTTCATGTTCAACGGTAACTACGGCTTCATCGAACAGGACAGCGTCGGCGTGACCGGCCTGACCGGCCAGAAGCGCCGCACCCCGTCGCTGGGGCTGCAGGGTGGCGGCCAGTGGCAGATCACCCCGACCGACGTGATGACCTTCATGGCCTTCCACCAGGGCCGCCTGCTGCAGGGCGAAGGCTATCGCGAGCCGTTCGGCATGTTCAACCTGGCGTACGAACACAA
The DNA here is from genome assembly GCA_023389425.1 of Pseudomonadota bacterium. Taxonomy (GTDB): domain Bacteria; phylum Pseudomonadota; class Gammaproteobacteria; order Burkholderiales; family Burkholderiaceae_D; genus Telluria. The sequence continues at coordinate 13,205 of JAEWEK010000202.1, forward strand.
GTTCGACCCGCGCCTGTCGCTGAACATCCGCGCCAACGACGTGCTGCGCTCGACCGACCAGAAGACGCGCATCTCGACCGACACGCTGATCGACCGCACCGACACCCGCATCAACCAGCGCCGCCTGTACATCGGCCTGCGCTACACCTTCGGCGGCACGACCGGCAACGACGCTGTGCGCAATGCACTGCAATCGGCTGGCGTGAACATGGACAGCCAGGTGGCGAAAGACGCAATGCGCATGGTGCAGAACCAGCAGCAGATGGAAAAGGACGTGCAGGCCAAGGCCGAGAAGGAAAAGGCCGAGCAAGCCGCGAAGGCGGCCCAGCAAGCCCAGCCTGCAACGCCGGCCCAGCCGCAACCGCCGGCGCAGCAGTAATCGAGCCCGTCGTTCCCGCGCAGGCGGGAACCCCATTTTGCATGCGCAGCGACGTGCGCAAAAATGGGGTCCCCGCCTGCGCGAGGACGACGTCCCATCTTTACGCGATGGACGTAAAAAAACCTCGGGAACCACATGGTCCCGAGGTTTTTTTCAAGCCGAATCAGCTTACATCTTCGCCAGCTTCTGCCAGGTATCGATCACCGAGTCCGGATTCAGCGACATCGACTCGATTCCCTCTTCCACCAGCCACGCCGCGAAATCAGGATTGTCGGACGGCCCCTGGCCGCAGATGCCGATGTACTTGCCCTGCGCGCGGCAAGCCTTGATCGCCATCGACAGCAGCGCCTTGACTGCCGGATCGCGCTCGTCGAAGTCCTTGGCGAGAAGCTCCATGCCGGAGTCGCGGTCCAGGCCCAGGGTCAGCTGGGTCAGGTCGTTCGAGCCGATCGAGAAGCCGTCGAAGTACTGCAGGAACTGCTCGGCCAGGATTGCGTTGGACGGCACCTCGCACATCATGATCAGGCGCAGGCCGTTTTCGCCCCGTTTCAGGCCATTCTTGGCCAGCAGCTCGACCACTTGCTGCGCCTGGCCCAGCGTACGCACGAAGGGCACCATGATCTCGACATTGGTCAGGCCCATGTCGTTGCGCACGCGCTTCATCGCGGCGCATTCCATCTCGAAGGACTCGGCGAAGTCCGGCGCGATGTAGCGCGCGGCGCCGCGGAAGCCCAGCATCGGGTTCTCTTCGTCCGGCTCGTAGCGCGAACCGCCAATGAGCTTCTTGTACTCGTTCGACTTGAAGTCCGACAGGCGCACGATCACCGGCTTCGGCCAGAACGCCGCGCCGATGGTCGCCACGCCTTCGGCCAGCTTGTCGACGTAGAAGGCGCGCGGCGATGCGTGGCCGCGTGCCACCGACTCCACGGCCTTCTTCAGGTCGGCGTCGATGTTCGGGTACTCGAGGATGGCCTTCGGGTGCACGCCGATGTTGTTGTTGATGATGAACTCGAGGCGCGCCAGTCCCACGCCGCCGTTCGGCACCGACTGGAAATCGAATGCCAGCTGCGGGTTGCCGACGTTGAGCATGATCTTGGTCTTCAGTTGCGGCAGCTCGCCGCGCGAGACTTCGGTCACTTCGGTCTCCAGCAGGCCGTCGTAGATCTTGCCCTCGTCGCCTTCGGCGCAGGACACGGTCACGAAGGTGCCGTCCTTGAGCGTCTCGGTAGCGTCGCCGCAGCCGACGACCGCCGGCACGCCGAGCTCGCGCGCGATGATCGCCGCGTGGCAGGTACGGCCGCCGCGGTTGGTGACGATGGCCGATGCGCGCTTCATCACCGGCTCCCAGTTCGGGTCGGTCATGTCGGCGACCAGCACGTCGCCCGGCTGCACACGCTCCATCTCCGACGGATCGTGGATCACGCGCACCGGACCGGCGCCGATCTTCTGGCCGATCGCGCGGCCGGAGGTGAGCACGGTCCCCTTGCCCTTGAGCGCGAAACGCTGCTGCGATTCGCCCGCCTTCTGCTGCGACTTCACGGTTTCCGGGCGCGCCTGCAGGATGTACAGCTTGCCGTCGCGGCCGTCCTTGCCCCACTCGATGTCCATCGGGCGGCCGTAGTGGTTCTCGATGATGACCGCGTACCTGGCCAGTTCGATGATCTCTTCGTCCTGCAGCGAATAGCGGTTGCGCAGCTCGACCGGCACGTCCACGGTCTTCACTGAGCGGCCGGCCTTGGCTTCCGGCGTAAACTCCATCTTGATCAGTTTCGAGCCGAGGTTGCGGCGGATGACAGGGCGCTTGCCCTGCGCCAGCATCGGCTTGTGGACGTAGAACTCGTCCGGATTGACCGCGCCCTGCACCACGGTTTCGCCCAGGCCGTAGCTGGAGGTGATGAACACCACGTCCTTGAAGCCGGACTCGGTATCGATGGTGAACATGACGCCCGAAGCGCCCAGGTCGGAGCGCACCATGCGCTGCACGCCGGCCGACAGCGCGACCTCGGCGTGGGTGAAGCCCTTGTGCACGCGGTACGAGATCGCGCGGTCGTTGTACAGCGATGCGAACACGTGCTTCATCGCTTCCAGCACGTTATCGATGCCGACCACGTTCAGGAAGCTCTCCTGCTGGCCCGCGAACGAAGCGTCAGGCAAGTCTTCGGCGGTGGCGGACGAGCGCACGGCGAACGAAACTTCGGTGGTCGAGTCGGCGACCAGGCGCTCGTAGAATTCGCGGATCTCCTGCTCCAGGCGCGGCTGGAACGGGGTGTCGACGATCCACTTGCGGATCTCCGCGCCGGCGGCGGCGAGCGAGCGCACGTCGTCCACGTTCAGGCCCTCGAGGCGGGTGGCGATGCGCTCGGCCAGCGAGGGGCCGCCATCGACGCTGTGGCCGAGGAAGTCGCGGAACGCGGCAGCCGTGGTGGCGAAGCCGCCCGGCACGCGCACGCCGGCTTCGGCCAGCTGGCTGATCATTTCGCCCAGCGATGCATTCTTGCCGCCGACCGATTCGACATCGGTCATGCGCAAGTGATCGAACGCGGCGACGTAGACGTTGCTGCCGTCCGCCGCCCGTTCAGGCACCTGGAGTCCTGCATTTGACAAGTTAGTCATGATGAAACACCCTTTTGATGATGGAAATCTTTCGTGCCCTGGGCGGGGACGACGGTGTTTTCTTGTTATTCTTGAAGCCGTGCCGCACAATGCGAAACCGTTGTCGAGCATTTTAACCCGCGCGGGACGGATTCACACCGCAGCTGGGTCAGCCATTTACCCCGCCATCGCAGACCATGAGCACCGACGCCACAAATCCTTTCCAGCCGTCAACTAGAACCGTATTTTTTGTATCCGACGGCACCGGCATCACGGCCGAAACCTTCGGCCACGCCGTGCTGAGCCAGTTCGAGATGCGCTTCCGCCCGGTCCGCCTGCCCTTCATCGACAGCATCGACAAGGCCCACGAGGCGGCGCGCCGGATCAACGACAGCTTCGCGATGGACAACCAGAAGCCGATCGTCTTCTCGACCCTGGTCAAGCCCGAGCTGTCGAACGTGATCCGGCAGTCCAGGGGCATGCACATGGACCTGTTCCAGACCTTCGTCGCGCCGCTGGAATCGGAGCTGGGCGTGAAGTCGACGCACAGCATCGGGCGCGTCCACAATGTCGTGGACACGGAGGAGTACAAGAACCGCATCGAGGCGATCAACTTCTCGCTGGCGCACGATGACGGGCAGTCGCACAAGAACCTGGCCGAGGCGGACGTGATCCTGGTCGGCGTGTCGCGCTCGGGCAAGACGCCGACCAGCCTGTATCTGGCCATGCAATATGGATTAAAGGCGGCCAACTATCCGCTGATCCCGGACGATTTCGAGCGCGGCAGGCTACCGTCGGCGCTGCCGCAATTCAAGCACAAGCTGTTCGGGCTGACGATTTCGCCGGAACGCCTGTCGCAGATCCGCAATGAGCGGCGCGCCGGAAGCAAGTACGCGGCCCTGGAGAATTGCCGCTATGAGGTGAACGAGGCCGAACAGCTGATGCGGCGGGAGGGGATTCGGTGGCTGTCGTCGACGACCAAGTCGATCGAGGAAATCGCCACGACGATCCTGCAGGAGATCAAGCCGGATCGGCGGGAATACTAAGTCGACACGACTACCGTCGTTCCCGCGCAGGCGGGAACGACGTTCTCTCTTGTTGAGGCGGTAACTTCTAGAAGAAATGCCGCCAATCCTCCAGCCACCCCGGAAACGCCGACGCCTCCATCGGATTGGCTATGTGATACCCCTGCGCATACGTGCACCCCAGCCCCTGCAGGAAGTCCCAATCCTGCCGCGTCTCGACACCCACCGCCACCGACATCCGGTCCAGGTTATGCGCCAGGCCGAGGCATGACTTGAGCACCGTGCCCAGCGCCAGCTTCTTCGACGCGCCATCCACGAAGCTGCGGTCGATCTTCAGCTCCGAGAACGGAATCCGCGCCAGCAGCTGCAGGTTCGATCGCCCGGTACCGTAATCGTCGATCGCAAGGCCAAAGCCCATCATCCGCAGCCGCACCAGGCGCTCGATGAAGTTCGGGTCGCTGTTCAGCGACGACGATTCCGGCATCTCGAAGGTCACGTAGTCAGGCATCAGCCGGTGCCGGTTCAGCGCGGCCGTGATCTGGCGGATGAACGCCGGATGCGCCAAGGTCTCCGGCGACAGGTTGATCGAGATGGAAATCGGGATGCCCTTGTCGTGCAGGCCGCGGCAGCGCTCCAGCGACAGCTCGATCATGCTCCAGTCGAGGAAGTCGATGCGGTTGTGCTCTTCCAGCGCATGCATGAAGGAAGCCGGCGACAGCAGCCCAAGTTCCGGATGGCGCCAGCGCGCGAACACTTCCAGTCCCTTCACCTGCCCGGTGGCCAGCTCGATCTTCGGCTGGAAGAAAGGTTCGAATTCACGCCGCTGCAGCGCCGCGCCGATGTCCTTGAAACTGAAGCGCGGACCGGATGCGCGTTCCTGCATCGGCCGCGGCGGCACGTAATTCGCCAGCAGCGACTCCAGCTTGGTCACATTGACGGGCTTGGCGATGGTCCCGAGCAGCTCCAGCCCGTACACCTGGGCCAGCGTCTCGATCGAAAACATCAGGTTGGCCGGCTGCTTGCCGGTGACGATCAGGCGCGTGGCGCAGTCGAGCGTGGCCAGGTTGCGGATCAGCTCAAGCCCGTCCATGCCCGGCAGGTCGAGGTCGATGATGGCGATATCGGCCTGCGGCGTGAAACCGCCCTGGAAATAGCGCAGCGCGGTATGGCCGTCGGGGACGTCGGTCACCCGGCCGGCGCCAAGCTGCCCGAGCATCTCGGTCAGCGCCGTGCGCTGGACGGCGTCAGCTTCCGCAACCAGAAAGTTTAAATGCGCGATATCCATCAATACTCCAATGTTTCCCTGCTGGAAGATTAACCGAAGCTGATGCAGCCGTCTATCTCCGGGATTGGCGCAACTGCTCGAAAAAACACACCGCGGCACATGCGGCCACGTTCAGGGACTCCACCTGGCCCGCATGCGGCACCGCGACACGGTGCGTGGCCAGTTCCAGCACCTCGGGCGATACGCCCTGGCCCTCGTGCCCCAGCACCCAGGCGACGGGCTGGCTCAGGTCCAGCTCGTATAGCTGTTCGGCCGCGTAGCCGCTGGTGGCCAGCACCGGCACCCTGGCGCTTCGCACCAGCGCGGCCAGGTCTACGTTCTCGAAGATCTCGAGCACGAAATGGGCGCCCATGGCCGCCCGCAGCACCTTGGGCGACCAGCAAAAAGCGGTGCCCGGGCCGCAGTACACCTGGCCGATGCCGGCCGCGCCGGCGCTGCGCAGGATCGAGCCGACGTTGCCGGGATCCTGCACGCCATCCAGCAGCACCGCCGATTCGCTCAGTGCCGCCGGCTGTTCGGGGCGCGGAGTCGGGGCGACGAAGGCGATGCCGACGCCATTCTCGACCTGGCTGATGGCGCCGAACAGCGCATCCGGGAAAGCGGTGACGTGGGCATGCAGTTCCTCGCAGCGGCGCACGATGGCCTGCACTTCCGGATTGGACAGCGCATCCTCGGACACCAGGCAATGTTCAGGCGCGCCCTTCAGGTCGAGCCAGGCCTGGCACAGGTGCACGCCGTCGAGCAGGCTTCTCCCCGCCTTGCGCCGCGCCTGCGAGCTGGTGGCGAGCTGCTTGAGCTCCTTGTAGAACGCGTTGTCGCGCGAGGTGATCGTCTTCATAGGCCGTCGAACAGGTCGGGTTCGAGCAGTTCGCGCACCGGCGCGAACGAGCGGCGATGGATGGCGCACGGACCATGCTCGCGCAGGCGCGCCAGGTGCAGCGGCGTCGAATAGCCCTTGTGCTGGTCGAAGCCGTACAGCGGATAGACTTCGTGCAGCGCCACCAGCGCGGCGTCGCGCGCGGTCTTGGCCAGGATCGATGCGGCCGAAATCGCGTGCACCTTGTCGTCGCCGTCGACGATCGCGTGTGCCTTCACCGCCAGCGGCGGGCAGCGGTTGCCGTCGATGAGGGCGATGGTCGGCAGCGTCGACAGCGCCTCCACCGCGCGGCGCATCGCCAGCATGGTCGCCTGCAGGATGTTCAGGCTGTCGATCTCCTGGTGCGAGCATTCGGCGATGGCCCAGGCCAGCGAATACTCCTTGATCTGCGGCGCCAGCTCGGCCAGGCGCTTTTCGGTCAGCTGCTTGGAATCCTTCAGGCCTTCGATCGGCCGCTTGGGATCGAGGATGACGGCGGCCGCATACACCGGGCCGGCCAGCGGTCCCCTGCCCGCTTCGTCCACGCCGCAAACGATGTCATCGTCGGTGAACGGACGCAGGCGCGGCGGCAGGCCGGGATAGAAATTGATTCTCTTCTTGCTCATATTATCGGCCGATGACGGACAACACCGCCTCGGCACTCTCTTGCGCGCTATTGCGCAGCAGGCTGTGGTGCATGTCGGTGAAACGCTGCTCGAGCCGCGCGCGACCGGCGGTATCTTCCAGCTGGCGCCATACCGCGTCGGCCAGCGCTTCGGGCGTGGCCGCGTGCTGCAACAACTCGGGCACGACGAACTCGCGCGACAGGATGTTGGGCAAGCCGATCCATGGCATATAACCCATGTGGCGCATGATCTGCCAGGACGCTTCCATCACTTTATACGCAATCACCATCGGCTTCTTGAACAGCGCCACCTCCAGCGTGGCGGTGCCGGAGGCGACCAGCACGGTGTCGCCGGCCGCGATCGCCGTGTGCGACTGGCCGTCGACAATCTGCAGCGGCACGTCCGACAGCCCGGCCTTGGCCAGCAGTTCGGTGAACGCGGCCTTCTGGCGCTCGCCCGCCATCGGCACGATGAACTTCAGCGACGGGTCGCGCTGCGCGAGGATGCGCACCGCGCGCACGAAAGGTTCGCTGAGGTATTTGATCTCGGCCATGCGGCTGCCCGGCATGACCGTGACGACGCGCGCATCCGGCGCCAGGCCCAGTCCGCGGCGTGCGCCGGCAACGTCCGGCTGCAGCGGGATCATCTCGGCCAGCGGATGGCCGATATAGGTCACCGGCACGCCCGCATCCTTGTAGATCTGCTCTTCGAACGGGAAGATGCACAGCATGTGCGACACCGCGCGCTTGATCTTCTTGATGCGCCCGCCGCGCCAGGCCCAGATCTGCGGGCTGACGAAGTGCACGGTGGGGATGCCGCCGGCTCTCAATTGTTCTTCGAGGCCGAGGTTGAAGCCCGGGTAGTCGGCGCCGATGAAGGCGGCCGGGCGCTCGGCCAGCAGGCGGTCGCGCAGGCGGTTCTGGATGCCCTTGATCTCGCGGTAGCGCGGGATGACTTCGAACAGGCCGCGCACCGTCAGCGTATCCATCGGCACGTCGGAGACGAGCCCCTGCTCCAGCATGCGCGGACCGCCGATGCCGTTGAAATGGACGTTGGGGAGATGGGGCCGCAGGCCCGCCATCAGGCGGCCTGCGAGCATGTCGCCGGAAACCTCGCCGGCAACCAGTGCCAGCGAGACGTCAGCGGACGATGCCACGGGTGCTCACACCCAGGAACTCGCGCAGTGCGCGCACGTCGGCCGCCGCAGCGGAAGCTTGCGCCTCCTGCTCCGCCAGCGCGGCCTTGGCTTCTTCCAGCGTGAGGCCGTTGCGGTAGATCGACTTGTAGGCGGCACGGATGCCGTCGATCTGCTCGCGCGTGAAGCCGCGGCGCTTCAGGCCTTCGATATTGATGCCCTTGGCGGCGGCCGGATTACCGGCCACCATCACGAACGGCGGCACGTCCTGCGTCAGGCTGGTGTACATGCCGATGAAGGCGTGCGCGCCGACCTTGCAGAACTGGTGCACGCCGCAGTAGCCCGACAGGATCGCCCAGTCGCCCACTTCGACGTGGCCGGCCAGTTGGGCGTTGTTCGAGAAGATGGTGTTGCTGCCGACCTGGCAGTCGTGCGCCAGGTGCACATAGGCCGAGATCCAGTTGTCGTTGCCCAGGCGCGTGACGCCCTTGTCCTGCGCGGTGCCCAGGTTGAAGGTGACGAACTCGCGGACCGTGTTGCGGTCGCCGATCTCGAGCCGGGTCGGCTCGCCGTTCCACTTCTTGTCCTGCGGCGCGGCGCCGATCGACGAGAACTGGAAGAACTTGTTGTCGCGGCCGATCGTCGTGTGGCCTTCGATGACCACGTGCGGCCCGACCACCGTGCCCGCATCGATCCGCACATTGGGGCCGATGATCGAATACGCGCCGACTTCGACCGACGGATCGAGCTCCGCCTTCGGGTCGACGATCGCGGTCTGGTGAATCCTGGTCATTACTGCTGCCCTGCCGGCGCCGGCGCCGCCTGGCTTGCCGACTCGTTGGCGCGGATCGTGCACATCAGTTCCGCTTCCAGCGCGATCTTGCCGTCGACGCTGCCGACCGCCTTGTACTTCCAGATGCCGCGCGCCACGCGCAGGATCTCGACGTCCATCTTCAGCTGGTCGCCCGGCTCCACCGGACGCTTGAAGCGCGCGCCGTCGATGCCGGCGAAGTACACCACCGAGTTCTCGTCCGGCTTCACGTTCATGGTCATGAAGGACAGGATGGCCGCGGTCTGCGCCATCGCTTCGATCATCAGCACGCCCGGCATCACCGGCTTGTGCGGGAAGTGGCCGTTGAAGAATTCTTCGTTGACGGTGACGTTCTTGATCGCGGTGATCCGCTTGCCCAGCTCGAAATCGATCACGCGGTCCACCAGCAGCATCGGGTAGCGGTGCGGCAGGTATTCCTTGATCTGGTTGATGTCGAGGGCTTTGCTTTCGGTAGTGGTCATTTGTCTTCTGTGAGTTTTTTGATTGTTTTTTCGAGCGTGCGGATCTTCTCGCGCATCGACGCGAGGTTACGCACGATCGCCGCGCTCTTTTCCCATTCGGCATTCTTCGCCAGCGGATAAAAGCCGGTGTACTGGCCCGCTTCGAGCACCGAGCGCGACACCATGGTGCCGGACGAGATATGCACGTTGTCCGCGATTTCCAGGTGGCCCAGCACCATCGCCGCGCCGCCGAAAGTGCAGTGCTTGCCGATGACCGCGCTGCCCGCCACGCCGACGCAGCCCGCCATCGCGGTGTGCGCGCCGATGCGGCAGTTGTGGCCGATCTGGATCTGGTTGTCGAGCTTGACGCCTTCCTCGATCACGGTGTCGGCCAGCGCGCCGCGGTCGACCGAGGTGTTGGCGCCGATCTCGACGTCGTCGCCGATCACCACCCGCCCGGTCTGCGGGATCTTGATGTACACGCCCTTCTCGCTGGCGAAGCCGAATCCGTCGGCGCCGATCACGGCCCCGCTCTGGATGATGCCGCGCTTGCCGATGATGCAGCGCGCATGGAAGCTCACATTGGCGAACAGATGCGTGCCCTCGCCGACTTCCGCCTCGCGCCCGATGTAGCAGCCGGCGTCGATCACGGCGCCGGCCTTGACCACCGCGCCCTCGTCGATCGTCACGTGCGGCCCGATGTGGGCCGACGGATCGACCTGCGCGCCGCGCGCCACCACCG
>JAEWEK010000194.1 GCA_023389425.1 Pseudomonadota bacterium
GGTGTACGCCGCTTCGTCAGCGGCTGGATGGCGGCCTATGGCGGCGGCGTGCAGCGTCGCAGCCGCGGCAATGCGGCCGAACTGGAAACCGTGCTGCGCTACGGCGTCGGCACCACCGAGTACATGCGTACCACCGGCGGCTACGCGCTGACGCTGGAATGCGGCCAGCACGAGGACCCGGCGGCGCCGGAAGTGGCCTACCGCGCGATCGTCAACACCCTCACCTTCCTCAAGCTGGTCGACGCGCCGGAGCCGGCGCCGGTGCCGTTCGAGGAGATGGAGGCGCTGCAGATGGTGGTGGTGCACGACAAGCTCGACGCCAAGGATGAGTTCATCCGTTCGTGGGCCAGCTTCGATCCGGTGGCGGAAGGCGAACAGATCGGTACACGCGCCGACGGCACGCCGGTGGTGGCGGAGTTTTCGGGACGAATCCTGTTCCCGGATACGAATGCCGGCGCGAACCAGGAGTGGTATTACATGACGCGGCCGAATCCGGATTTTGGGCGCTGACCGGAAAACCAAGCGCCAGCGCCTGATTCAATTCTGCGGCTGGCCGGTTGCGGCGCGTTCCAGCCGTATCAGGTGCAAATTGCGAAGATAGATACCGACCCCGAGCAACTGGCCGGCCACGAACACCGGATCCTTCCGGTGTGCCGCGTACACCAGCAATACGAGCGCGCCACCGATACTGAAGTACCAGAACGAGACAGGAATCACGCTGCGCCGCTCCCGCTCGCTGACCAGCCACTGCACCAGGAAGCGCATCATGAACAGCGCCTGGCCGCCGAAGCCGATCACGAGCCACCACAGGTCGTCATCCACTTCACTCCTCCCGCGCACGACGGCGCAGCGGGAATTGGAACGGGGTCTGCAGGAGCTCCCGGCCGCCCCACACCAGACACACCACACCGACCGCGCGCTGCGTCGGCATCACTTCGGGGAAGCCGATATGTGGACTGAACAGCAGCGCGCCGGCGATCACCAACAGGACCAGGCCGGTGGCCAGTCCCCACATGCCCGAGGTCTTCCAGCCGAAGCGGCCGGACAATCCGAGGCCGCACCACGCCGCGAACCATCCGCCCAGCATGCCCGCCAGCAGGTCTAGCGGCCAGTGAACGCCGACCATCACCCGCGACAGGCTCACCAGCGTGGCAAGCACCAGCAAGGCCAACCTCAGTAAGGAGCGCCCGCGCAGCGCCATGATCCAGATCCCGGCCAAGGCAAAGATGGCGGCAGCGTGGCCGGAGGGAAAGGCGCCGCTCCGGTGCGGCGGCCCGCTATGGAAGAATGTGTCCGGACCGTACACGGCAAGCGGGCGCGGCACCGGTATCGCATGCTTGACAAGCTGGACGTAAGCGGTTGCGACCACGGCCGCAATGAGTGCCGCCCAGAACCGCTCTGGCAGGCGCTTGATGCACGGGAGGATCAAGGCCAATGCCACCGCACCGTCGCCGAGCACGGTCAGGTTGGCCCACGGGGCGTGGCCGAACGCGTGGCCGCCGCGATTGAGCACGAGGAACAGGTCCTGGTTGGTGCCGCTCATGGCGATGACGGCGAACAGCAGCACGGCCACCGACGGCGGCAACCACGCCCATGCGGAGTGCGGGAAGGTGCGCATCGCGTCACTCCCCGACGCGGGCCAGCACGACCCCACCCTTCCGGTACAACATTTGCACTTGGCCCAGTCCCGCCAACTCGTCGCTGCGCGTCAGGATCACCTCGCCCTGGCGCAGCGTATCGGCGCGCTCCGACACCGCGCCTCGGTAGAAACTGAAACTGGGGACGTTGAAGTGCCACGTTCGCACGGGCCAGCCGGCGGCACGCACCAGCGCGGCCGCTTCTTTCACGGGGCCCTGTTGCAGCGCGGCCAGCGACGGCAAGACAAGTCCGCCGACCGCGGACGAACAGATCAGGCCGCTGGCTGCCAGCCGTGGCCATGCCGGCGTGCGCGGCATCAGCGCCAGCGCGACGATTGCGCCCAGCATGGCCCAGGCGGCCTGTTGCCAGGCCTGTCCAAAGACCTCGGGGCGGCTGAGCATCTCGTGAAGATAAAGGTTGCCTGCGGCCGAACCGATGACGGCCGCCAACACCGGCAGCATCACGACGAAGCCGAGCAGGAGGACGGGTGGCACGAACGCGAGCAAGCGCGACCCGATCGCATGACGCTGCCTTGCCATCAGCACGAACAGCGGCGTCATGCCGTAGATGAGGTAGTGCGGCAGCTTGGTCTGCGCCAGCGAGAAGAACACCAGGACGAACAGGAACCAGCACCAGAGGAAGGTATCGAGCGCCGGCGGCCGCAACACGAACGCGCCGCGCAAGACGCGCAGGAACAGCCCTGTGTACGGCAGACACAGCGCGAGCGCCACCGGCAGGTAGTAGAACACCGACCCGCCGTGCCCTTGCAGCGGATGGGCAAAGCGTTCGACATTGTGGTGCAGGAAGAAGCCTTCGATGAAGGCCTGCCCCTGCTGCTGATATTCCAGCCAGTACCAAGGCCCCGCCACCGCCAGCAGGATCAGGTAGCAGACCGGGTCGTGCAGCGCCGCCACCAGGCTGCGGCGTTGCCCGAGCAGCGCGAACGCGATCAGGCTCACCGCGCCTGGAATCAACAGCGCCACCGGCCCCTTGGTCAGGACGCCGAGCGCCATCCAGAGCCACACGCGGCGCCTGTAGCGAACGCGCGGCGCCTGCAGGTAGCGACAGGCGTCGAACATCGCCAGCACGAGGAAGAGGTTGAGCAGCGCATCGGCCGTCGCCCCGCGCCCGATGAGGGTGACGCCCAGGGAAGTTGCGGCGATGAGCCCGGCCGCCCATCCGCTTGCGCTGTCCGAGACACGGCGCGTGAATGCGACCAAGGCGACAATCCAGGCCGTGCCGGCGAGCGCGGACGGCAGCCGCAATGCAAACTCGTTCAGGCCGAATGCCGACACCGACGCCGCCTGCAGCCAGTAGCTCAGGATAGGCTTGTCGAAACGCGGCGCGCCATTCAGCCAGGTCGTCACGAAGTCGCCACGCTCGAGCATTTCGCGCGTCGCCTCGCCGAAGGCGCCTTCGTCCACGTCGAACAAGGGGAAATCGCCGAGCCGGAAGAACAAGCCGACGTAGATGGCAACTGCCACCAGCAGCGCCGGCATCCCGGGCGCCAGCACGCCGCGTGCGGCCAGCCACATGCCGCGGAGGCTTTGGGCGCGCGGCAGCACCGAGCCCTTCACAAGCCGTCCTCCGCCGCATCGAAGCCATCGCCCAGTACTTCGTCGACCAGATAGGTGCGACGGCCGCTCGATTCGAAATAGGTCCGCGCCAGCATCTCGGTGACGATGCCGGTGCAGATGAACTGCACGCCGATGACCGCGAGCAGTACGCCGAGCATGAGAAGCGGGCGGCTGGCGATCGCATCCCCGAACATCAGCTTGCGCCATGCCAGCCACGCCAGCGCAAGCGCACCACCGAAGCCGCACACGAGGCCGATGCGGCCGAAGAAATGCCCTGGCATGGCGCGATAGCGCGCAAAAAAGTACATCGACAGCAAGTCGAGCAAGACCCTGAAGGTACGCGACAGGCCGTATTTGGATGTGCCGTGGACACGCGGGAAATGGCTGACGGCTTCCTCCTTGATGCGCCGAGGCGAAGTAACGGTCGCCAGCCAGGTCGGGATGAAGCGGTGCATTTCGCCGTACAGGCGCACCTGGCGGACCACGTCGCCGCGGAACACCTTGAGGGAACAGCCATAGTCGTGCAGGCGCACGCCCGTCACGGCCCCGATCAGGCGGTTGGCGCACCACGAGGGCAGTTTGCGAAACCAGAGATTGTCCTGGCGCGACTGGCGCCATCCGACCAGCAGGTCCAGCCTTTCGTCGAGCAGGCGGCGGACCATGCGCGGGATGTCGTGCGGGTTGTTCTGCAGGTCGCCATCCATCGTGACGATGATGCTGCCTTCCGCCGCGTCGATGCCGGCCTGCATGGCCGCCGTCTGGCCGAAGTTGCGGCGCAGGATCACGGCGCGAAGCCGATCCGGGCAGGCGGCGACAGCCTCCCGAATGCGGTCGGCGGTGCCGTCGCTGCTGCCGTCATCCACCAGAATCAGTTGCCACGCCCAAGGAGAAGCCTGCAGCGCCGACTGCACCCGCGACACCAGCGGCGACACGTTGCCGGCCTCGTCGAACATCGGCACCACGAGCGACAGCCGATCCGCCTTTGCGGCCGGCGCGTCATGCGCAAGCGATGGTGCCGGGGACCGAAGATCACGCATGGTATTCCCGGAACCAGTGCACGAATCGATCGATGCCGGTGGCGAGCGGCGTGGCCGGGACCCAGCCGATGGCCTGCTGGAGGTCGCGCGTGTCGGCGCAGGTGGCGAGCATGTCCGCGCCCGGCATCGGCCGCATCACGCGCTCGGCCTTGCATCCCAGCGCACCTTCCAGCTCGGCGATAAAGACGGTCAGCTCGACCGGCCTCTGGTTGCCGACGTTGTAGATGCGGTAAGGCGCATGGCTGGTCGCAGGATCCGGCGAAGCAGGATCGAACGCAGGATCGGGTGCCGCCGGCCGCTCGGCCAGCCGCACGATGGACTCGACCACGTCTTCGATAAATGTGAAGTCGCGCAGCATGCGGCCGTTGTTGAAAACCTGGATCGGTCGCCCCTGCACAATGGCGTGGGCGAACAGCATCGGCGCCATGTCGGGCCGGCCCCATGGCCCATACACGGTGAAGAAACGCAGGCCGGTGGTGGGAAGTCCGTACAGGTGGCTGTAGCTGTGCGCCAGCAGTTCGTCGCTGCGCTTGGTGGCGGCGTACAGGCTGACCGGGTGGTCGGCGGCGTGGTGTTCGGAGAAAGGCATGCTCCGGTTGGCGCCGTAGGTGCTGGAGCTGCTTGCGTACAGCAAATGCCCCACCTCATGCCGGCGGCAGCATTCGATGACATTGGCAAAGCCCACCACGTTGTTGCGCACGCATTCGTACGGATGCTCCGCCGAATAACGCACACCCGTTTGCGCCGCGAGATGAATGACGCACTCGACGCGGTGCTCCCCGAACAGGGCCTCCACATCGCCGGCCTGGGCCAGGTCGAGCTGGACGAAGCGGAAGCCTGGTTCACCGTGCAACTGCGCCAGCCGCCGCGCCTTGAGCGACGGATCCGCGCACGGCCCCATGTGATCGACGCCGACCACGAGCTTGCCTTGCGCCAGCAGGCGCCGCGCCAAATGCATGCCGATAAAACCAGCCACGCCTGTGAGAAGAATCATCGCAATCCCGCGCCATGAAAATGAGCTGCCATCTTGTCTGGCTGAGTTATGCGAACGACGATCCAGATCAAACGAACGCCTGATTGCAGCGCGCGTGGCAGCGCCGCACACATGCATATATTTCTAGTTCCGGCGAGTCCGGTGTATTCTTGCGGCCAAACTCAACCCGCCGGACCGGCATCAGTAAAAGGACCGCCAACTTGAACCGCCTCGCACCCCGCGCCATTGCGCTTGCCCTCGCCTCCGCCTTCGCCATCCACGCCGGCGCCTACGCGGCCGACGCCCCGCCGCGGACACAGACGCCCTACCTGTCGCAAGGCGATGCGGCGGCCCGCGCGGCGCGCGTGTCGAACGTGGATTACGTGCTCGACTTCACGCTGACCGGCAAGGAGAGCTTCGCCAATACCACCACGCTTGCCTTCGACCTGGCCGATACCAGATCGCCGCTGACCATCGACCTCGACAAGGCCACGATCAAACGCCTGACGGTCAACGGCAAGGAGGTGAAGCCAGACTACAACCAGTGGTTCATCACGCTCGCGCCGCAAGACCTGGTCAAGGGCCGCAACACCGTCACCGTGGCCTTCGAGCGCCTGCACAGCACCAATGGCGAAGGCCTGCACCGCATGGTCGACCCGGTGGACGGCCGCATCTACACCTACTCGCACTTCGAGCCGGCCGCCGCGCACCAGATGTTCGCCTCCTTCGACCAGCCGGACCTGAAGGGCACTTATACCCTCACCGCTACCGTGCCGGCCGACTGGCAGGTCGTGTCCGCCACGCGCGAAACGAAGATCGATGCGGTGGCCGGCGGCAAACGCTGGTCCTTCCCCCGCACCAAGAAACTGAGCCCGTACAATTTCTCGATGCACGCCGGCCCCTACAAGGTCTGGGAAGACAACTCGGGCAAGTACCCGATGCGCCTGTTCGCGCGCCAGTCGGTCGCCGCGCAGATCAAGCCGGCCGAATGGTTCCGCTACACCAAGGCCGGCCTGGATTTCTTCGACCAGTACTTCGGCATCCCCTACCAGTTCGCCAAATATGACCAGATCCTGGTGCCGGACTTCCTGTACGGCGCAATGGAGAACTCGGCCGCGATCACCTTCGCCGAGCGCGGCTTCATGTACAAGGCCGAGATGACGGCGGCCCAGCGCCAGTCGCTGGCCGGGGTCATCATGCACGAGATGGCGCACCAGTGGTTTGGCGACATGGTAACGATGAAATGGTGGAACGGCCTGTGGCTGAACGAGAGCTTCGCCGAATTCATGGGCGTATTCGGCACCGCCGAAGCGACCGAGTTCAAGGATAACTGGCAGGCTTTCTATTCGGAGCGTGAAGCCAACGCCTACATCCAGGACCAGAAGTCGAACACCCACCCGATC
>JAEWEK010000044.1 GCA_023389425.1 Pseudomonadota bacterium
TTCGAAACCCAGGTGGCCGGCGTGCGCATGCGTGCGCCGATGATGAGCATCCACACGGTCGCGGCGGGCGGCGGCTCGATCCTGCACTTCGACGGCAGCCGTTACCGCGTCGGGCCCGACAGCGCCGGCGCCAACCCCGGCCCGGCCAGCTACCGGCGCGGCGGTCCGCTCGCGGTCACCGACTGCAATGTCATGCTCGGCAAAATCCAGCCGCGCCATTTCCCGCGCCTGTTCGGACCGAATGCGGACCAGCCGCTCGACCTCGACACCGTGCGCGAACAGTTCACCGCGCTGGCGGAGCGCATCGGCGAATCGACCGGCACGGTGCCGGCGCCCGAAGCGGTGGCCGAAGGCTTCATCCAGATCGCGGTCGGGAACATGGCCAACGCGATCAAGCAGATTTCCGTTCAGCGCGGGCATGACGTGACCGAATACGCGCTCACCAGTTTCGGCGGCGCGGGAGGCCAGCACGCCTGCCTGGTCGCGGACGCGTTGGGCATGAAGACGGTGTTCGTCCACAGTCTCGCCGGCGTGCTGTCGGCTTATGGCATGGGCCTGGCCGACCAGGGAGCGCTGCGCGAACAAGCGATCGAACGGCGCCTGCGCGACATCGGCGCCGGAGACCTCGAACGGCAGCTCGATACGCTTGGAGAAGCCGCGCATTCGGAGCTGCAGGCGCAAGGCGTGGCGCCGGAGCGGATCGCGCTGCTGCGGCGGGTTCATTTGCGCTACGAAGGCACCGATTCGGCGCTGGTCGTGTCGTTCGACACCGTCGGCGCGATGAAGGAGCAATTCGAGACCGCGTACAAGCGGCGCTTTTCCTTCCTGATGCCGGCCAAGGAGCTGGTGGTCGAGGCGATCTCGGTCGAGGCGTTGGGCCACTCGGATGCGCCGCCGGAGCGTACGCAGGCCTCGGTCGCACGCAATGCGCCGCTCGCGCCGAACGAAACCGTGCGGATGTTCGGCGGCGGCGAATGGCACGCTACCGGCATCCACGAACGCGCCGACATCGGCCCTGGCGACATCGTCAAAGGCCCGGCGATCATCGCCGAGAAGAACGCGACCACGGTGGTGGAGGCTGGCTGGCAGGCCGAAGTCACGCGCTACAGCCACCTCGTGCTGACGCGCGTGGAGGCACTGCCGCAGCGGCGCGCCATCGGCACCACCGCCGACCCGGTCATGCTCGAGATCTTCAACAACCTGTTCATGTCGATCGCCGAGCAAATGGGCCTGCGCCTGCAGAACACGGCGTACTCGGTCAACATCAAGGAACGCCTCGATTTCAGCTGCGCCATCTTCGACGCCGCCGGCAACCTGGTCGCGAACGCGCCGCACATGCCGGTGCACCTCGGATCGATGGGCGAAAGCATCAAGACGGTGATGAGCGCGAATGCCGGCGCCATGAAACCGGGCGACGTGTATGTGCTCAACGACCCCTATCACGGCGGAACGCACCTGCCCGATGTGACCGTGATCTCGCCGGTGTTCGACGAGGCCGGCGGCGGGATCCTGTTCTACGTCGGCTCGCGTGGGCACCATGCGGACATCGGCGGCACCACGCCCGGCTCGATGCCGCCGGACTCGGTGCACATCGAGGAAGAGGGGGTCCTGATCAACAACTTCAAGCTGGTCGACGGCTGCGACGGCGTGCTGCGCGAGGCCGAGGCGCGCGCGCTGCTGTCCGGTGCACGCTACCCGGCGCGCAATCCTGACCAGAACATGGCTGACCTGCGCGCCCAGGTGGCGGCCAACCAGAAGGGCGTGGAGGAGCTGCGCAAGATGGTCGCGCACTTCGGGCTGGACGTGGTGCGTGCCTACATGGGCCACGTGCAGGACAACGCGGAGGAAGCGGTGCGGCGCGTCATCACGGCGCTCAAGGACGGCAGCTTCGTGGTAGAGCTGGACAACGGCGCGCGCATCCAGGCCGCAATTCGGGTCGACCGCGATGCGCGCAGCGCGGAGATCGATTTCACAGGCACCTCCGCCCAGCTGCGGAACAACTTCAATGCGCCGTCGGCGGTGTGCATGGCGGCCGTGCTGTATGTGTTCCGCACGCTGGTCGACGACGACATCCCGCTCAACGCGGGCTGCCTCAAACCGCTCAAGGTCATCATCCCGCCTGGCTCGATGCTCAATCCGGATTATCCGGCCTCGGTGGTGTCGGGTAACGTGGAGACATCGACCTGCATCACCAACGCCTTGTACGGCGCGCTCGGCGTGATGGCGGCGTCGCAGGGCACCATGAACAACTTCACCTTCGGGAACGCGAAGTACCAGTACTACGAGACGATCAGCGGCGGCTCGGGCGCGGGCGAGGGCTTCGATGGCACCGACGTGGTGCAGACCAATATGACCAACTCGCGCCTGACGGATCCGGAAATCCTCGAGTTCCGCTTCCCGGTGCGGCTGGAAAGCTACGAGATCCGCGCGGGCTCGGGCGGGGCGGGGCGCTGGCACGGCGGCAACGGCGGCGTGCGCAAGGTACGCTTCCTCGAGCCCATGACGGCGGCGATACTGTCGAACAATCGGGTCTACGCCCCGTTCGGCATGGCCGGCGGCGAGCCCGGCGCGCGCGGTGCGAACTACGTCGTCCGGACCGACGGGCACGTCGAGGATCTAGGGCATATCGGCAAGGTCGGCATGGCCGCCGGCGACGTGTTCGTCATCGAGACGCCGGGCGGAGGCGGGTACGGCGCCCGACGAACGCTCGCGCATCCCTAGCTTGCCTGCGTGCCGATACCGTACTTGCGCCGGGTCGCGTTGTACTCATTGAGCAGCGGCTGCAAGCGTGGGTGATCCGGCGCCTGCTCGCGGATCTTCTCCAGCTGCTGGTGGCACAGTTCGCCCATCGGATGCTCCCATCCGAGCTCATTCAGCTGGCGCAGGATGCCGCCGGCGACCGCCATCATCACCTTCATGCTCTGCGGCGCCATATGCAGTGCCTCGAGCAGCGTCTGGACCGCGCCGCGCATATCGCCCATATTGCGCTTCTCGTCGGCCACGCCGAGCAGGACTTGCGCCTGGGTGTTGAGCTGCTCGCCGATCGCACGCGCCAGGTCCGGACGGCCGGCCTTGGCGAAAACCTCCATCGCCTGCCCGGTCGTGACCTCGCTGTGCACGTCGTTGAGCACGGCCAGCATCACGTCCGACGCTTCGCCATCGAGCTTGTTGGCGAGGCAGGAGCGCGACAGCGCGACTTTCAGGTTCGCCGTCAGCCCGGTCGCCGCGCGCACGCCGCCGGCCGCGACCTTGAGATCGCTGGCGGCGGCGATGCCGTTGCCGGCCGCCTCGTGCATCAGCGCCGTGGCATAGGACTTGCAGACCTCCATCGCCGGGTTCCCGCGGAACGCTTTTTCAAGGTCGCGCAGCACAGCGGTGGCCTGCTCGCCATCGCCCTTCTTCGCCAGCGCGTGCACGAGGTGGACATGGTCCTCCGGCGTGCGAAATTCCGAATAACGTGCCTTGGCGACCACCTGCTTGAGCGACTTCTCGGCGGTTGCGGGATCATTCGCGTCCAGCGCCACTTCGCCCAGCTTGCGCAAGCGGCGGATCACGTGCGGCGAAATGGCGACGGCCTGCTCCAGCGCTTCCTTGGCCCTGGCCGGCGTGCCCTGCGCCTCGTGGCACTTGGCCAGCAGGTCGTAGGCGCCCATCAGTTCGGGATTGGCCTTGATGAGCGCTTCCAGCGATGCCCGCGCCTCGTCGATGCGGCCGAGCGAGAACATGGTGCGCGCCATCCCGAGATGGGCCCAGCCCAGCGGCCGTGTGTCGAGAATGGCGCGATAGACTTGTTCGGCCTCGGCGAATTCCTTCAGATTGACGTGCAGCTCGGCGCGCAGGCGGGCGAAATCGGTGGCATAACGCGGATGCGCCGCCTCGGCCTTGGCGCAGGCGCGGATCGCTTCGCGCAGGTCGCCCTTGCCGATCAGCTGGAACACGGGCAGGAAGGCGACGCGCCGCTCCAGCGCGCGGTTGACCCGCTGCACCAGCGTGTCGACCGTGAAGGGTTTGAGGATGTAGTCGGTCGGCTGCAGCTCGGCCGCGCCCAGCACCTTGCTGTACACGGCTTCGGAGGTCAGCATGATGAAGATGGTCAGCAGGCCGATCAGGCGATGGTGGCGCAGGTCCTCCAGCAGTTGCTGGCCGTCCTGGCCTTCGGCGCTGCCGCCCAGGTCGTATTCGCACAGGATGATGTCGTAGGAACGCCGCATCAGCTGCTTGACCGCGGTGCCGGCGTTGACGGCGTATTCGACCTTGCTGATGCCGGCCTGGCCCAGCATGTTCTGGATGCTGCCGCGCATGCCGGGGTTGGGGTCGATGACCAGCACCGACAAATGACTGTTCTGTTGCATCTCACTCCCTGGGACGACCGCCTCGCGCCCTCGCCGCGCGCATCCGGTTTCCTTTCTCCCACTACAATACCGTTTCACGGGTGAAAGGGCAACTTTACAGAGGGGCGGCCGGGCGGGAAGGGGGCGACGCTGTATAATAGCGGGCTATCTTCCACCCGCAGCACCGCTGCATCAACCGACTGTCCAAGCCATGTTGATTCTGCCGGGTTCCAACGCCCTGTCCGCCTTTCGTAGCCAACGCCTCCTCAGCCAACTGCAAGCCGTCGCCCCGGCGATCACGCAGGTCAGCGCGAGGTTTTACCACTTCATCGACGCAAGCAGCCCGCTGTCCCCCGATGACACCGCGCGCCTGGCCGCGATGCTGACCTACGGCGAACCGGCCGTGGCGCCGGCGGAGGGTGTTGCCGAGGAATTCTTCGTCATCCCGCGCCTCGGCACGATCTCGCCGTGGGCGTCGAAGGCGACCGACATCGCGCACAACTGCGGCATGGCGCAGATCCATCGCATCGAGCGCGGCATCGGCTTCACGGTCACGCTCAAGAGCGGCCTGCTGGGCATCGGCGGCGCCAGGAAGCTGTCCGCCGACGAAGCTGCCGCTGTCGCCGCGCTGCTGCATGACCGCATGACCGAGACCGTGCTGCGCAGCGCCGAGGAAGCATCCATGCTGTTCACCGAACTCGAAGGCAAGCCGCTGGAAGCCATCGACGTGCTGGGCAAGGGCAAGGCGGCGCTGGTGGCCGCCAACACGGAGCTGGGCCTGGCGATGTCGGACGACGAGATCGACTACCTGGACGACGCCTTCACCAAGGCCAAACGCAACCCGACCGACGTCGAGCTGATGATGTTCGCGCAGGCGAACTCAGAACATTGCCGCCACAAGATCTTCAACGCCGACTGGACCATCGACGGCGTCAAGCAGGACAAGTCCTTGTTCGGCATGATCAAGAACACCCACCAGCTGCAGCCCAAGGGTACGGTGGTGGCGTACAGCGACAACTCGTCGATCATGGAAGGCGCCAGCGTCACCCGCTTCTATCCGCGCGGCGCCGGCCATGAATACGCACCGGCCACCGAGCTGACGCACACCCTGATGAAGGTCGAGACCCACAACCACCCGACCGCGATCTCCCCGTTCCCGGGCGCCTCCACCGGCGCCGGCGGCGAGATCCGCGACGAGGGCGCGACCGGCCGCGGCGCCAAGCCGAAGGCAGGCCTGACCGGCTTCACGGTGTCGAACCTGCTGCTGCCGGAAGCGCAGCGCGCATGGGAGAACGCGTCGGACGTCACCGCGCGCGACGGCTCGCGCACCGAAGCCCTGTATGGCAAGCCGGAACGCATCGCCTCGCCGCTGCAGATCATGATCGACGGCCCGCTCGGCGGCGCCGCCTTCTCCAACGAATTCGGCCGCCCGGTCCTCGGCGGCTACTTCCGTACCTACGAGCAGAATGCGGCAGCTGCGGGCGGCGTGTACGGCTACCACAAGCCGATCATGATCGCGGGTGGCATCGGCAATATCTCGGCCGGGCACACTCACAAGAACGACATCCCGCCGGGCAGCCTGTTGATCCAGCTGGGCGGCCCGGGTATGCGCATCGGCATGGGCGGCAGCGCCGCCTCGTCGATGGCGACCGGCACCAACACGGCCGACCTGGACTTCGATTCGGTCCAGCGCGGCAATCCGGAGATGGAGCGCCGCGCCCAGGAAGTCATCAATGCCTGCTGGGCGCTGGGCGGCAAGAATCCGATCATCTCGATCCACGACGTCGGCGCCGGCGGGCTGTCGAACGCCTTCCCGGAAGTGGTCAATGACGCCAGGCGCGGCGCCACTTTCGACCTGCGCAAGATCCAGCTCGAGGAAAGCGGCATGGCGCCGAAGGAGATCTGGTCCAACGAATCGCAGGAACGCTATGTGCTGGCGATTGCGCCAGACGACCTGCAGGCCTTCGCCGACATCTGCGCCCGCGAACGCTGCCCGTTCGCGGCGATCGGCGTCGCCACGGAGGAGCGCCAGCTGCGCGTGGTCGATCCGCTGCACGACAATGCGCCGGTCGACATGCCGATGGAAGTCCTGCTGGGCAAACCGCCCAAGATGCAGCGCGACGTCGAACACGTGCGGCGCGAACTGCCGCCGGTCGACCTCACCGGCATCGAACTGGAAGAAGCGGCGCGCCGCGTGCTGCTGCTGCCGACCGTGGCCGACAAGAGCTTCCTGATCACCATCGGCGACCGTACCGTGGGCGGCATGAGCGTGCGCGACCAGATGGTCGGCCCGTGGCAGGTGCCGGTGGCCGATTGCGCCGTCACCGCGATGAGCTTCGATGGTTACGTCGGCGAAGCGATGGCGATGGGCGAGCGCACGCCGCTGGCCGTGATCGATGCCGCGGCATCGGGCCGCATGGCCGTCGCCGAGGCGATCACCAATATCGCTTGCGCCCCGATCGCGGACATCTCCGACATCAAGCTGTCCGCCAACTGGATGGCCGCTTGCGGCCAGCCGGGCCAGGACGCCGCGCTGTACGACACCGTGAAGGCGGTCGGCATGGAGCTGTGCCCGGCGCTCGGCATCTCGATCCCGGTTGGCAAAGATTCGCTGTCGATGCGCACCACGTGGCAGGACGAGGGCGAATCGAAGGCCGTGATCTCGCCGGTCTCGCTGATCGTGTCGGCCTTCGCGCCGGTGCCGGACGTGCGCCGTTCGCTGACGCCGCAACTGCGCGCCGACCAGGGCGATACCGCGCTGATCCTGATCGACCTTGGACGCGGCAAGAACCGCCTCGGCGCCTCGGCGCTGGCGCAAGTGACGCAGCAGCTGGGCGATGCGGTGCCGGACGTCGATTCGGCCGAGGACCTGAAATCCTTCTTCGCCGCGATCCAGCGCCTGAACCTGGACGGCAAGCTGCTGGCTTACCACGACCGTTCGGACGGCGGCCTGTTCGCCACGCTGTGCGAAATGGCCTTCGCCGGCCGCGCCGGCGTCTCGGTCAATCTCGACATCCTGGCCATGGAAGGCGAGCACGCGTCCGACCAGGGCGACGCCAAGAACTGGGCATCGCAAGTGGGCGAACGCCGCAACGACATGACCTTGCGCGCGCTGTTCTCCGAGGAACTGGGCGCGGTGGTGCAGGTGCGCCAGGACCAGCGCAGCGAGGTGATGAACGTGCTGCGCGAGTTCGGTCTTGGCGCTTGCAGCCACATCATCGGCAAGGTGAACGACCGCGGCATGATCGAGTTCACGCGCGATGCCCGCGTCATCTACAGCCAGCCGCGCAAGGAGCTGCACCGCCTGTGGAGCGACACCAGCTGGCGCATCGCCCGCCTGCGCGACAACCCGGCCTGCGCCGACCAGGAATACGAGCGCCTGCTGGACGATGCGGATCCGGGCATGACGCCGAAGATCAGCTTCGACCTCACCGACAACGTGGCGGCGCCTTTCCTCGCCACCGGCCAGCGTCCGCGCGTGGCGATCCTGCGCGAGCAGGGCGTCAACTCGCACATCGAGACCGCGTGGGTGATGCACCAGGCAGGCTTCGCCGCCGTGGATGTGCACATGAGCGACCTGATCGCCGGCCGCGCCAGGCTCGACGACTTCCACGGCATCATCGCCGTCGGCGGCTTCTCGTACGGCGACGTGCTGGGCGCGGGCGAGGGCTGGGCCAAGACCATCCTGTTCAACGCCAGGCTGGCGGAGCAGTTTGCGAAGTTCTTCCAGCGCACCGATACCTTCGGCCTCGGTGTCTGCAACGGCTGCCAGATGATGAGCAACCTGAAAGCCATCATCCCCGGCGCACATGCGTGGCCCAAGTTCACGCGCAACAAGTCGGAACAGTTCGAGGCCCGCTTCGGCATGGTCGAGGTACTCGATTCGCCGTCGATTTTCTTCGCCGGCATGCATGGCACCCAGGCGCCGATTGCGATCGCCCACGGCGAAGGCTATGCGGACTTCTCGCAGACCGGCGACATCGACGCCGTCATCAAGGCCCTGCGCTACGTCGACAACCGCGGCCAGCCTACCGAGGCCTATCCGTTCAACCCGAACGGCTCGCCGCAAGGCATCACCGCGGTGACGACGCCGGACGGCCGCTTTACCGTGATGATGCCGCACGCCGAGCGCGTGTTCCGTACCGTCCAGCATTCGTGGGCGCCGGACGGCTGGGGCGAGGATGGCCCGTGGACGCGCATGTTCCGCAACGCACGCAAGTGGCTTGGCTAAGCTGCATCTGCCGCAAACAAAGGCGCTTCTCCGGAGGCGCTTTTTTTTCACGGAAATTTAAGGCGCTGTCTGCGTTCAGTGTTGACTTAAGCGCGGCGCCCCGGCGCAGGCCGGGACCGATACTGAGCATATTGGATCGCGGCTGCGGCGAGAACGGCAGGCACGCACACTCAACATGGGTTCCGGCCTGCGCCGGAACGACGAATTACTTTCAACACTTAACGCAGACAACGACAAATTTGACGGATTCCCGGGCTGAGCCGGCACAAGCGCCGCGTGCCACGCCTATCGCATCATGGCTGTGGTCGCCAGCGCCTCGCTGCGCGCCACTTCAAGGAGAATTGCCATGACGATTGGTTCATCGCTATCCCGACTGTCGATTGTTGCCGCCGCGCTCGCCGCGTTTGCCCTGCTGCATGCGGGACCCGTTGCTGCGCAGGAAGCCAATCCGCCCGCCACCACCATCCTCGATGCCTGCGTCGATGACAGCGGCAACTGGCGCTACTTCGGCGTCACCGCCGTCTTGCCGCAGAACCCGCAAGCATCGGTCGCCGTCGATTTCTGGCTGCAGAACCAAACCTCGCGGGCCGGCAGCGCCAAGACCGTCAAACTCGGGAAGGGCAGCGATCCCTTGCGTTCCGGCGACGTCCAGCTGGTGCCGTTTGATGTCGAGGCGACGCCGCTGACCCTTGGCACGGTCAGCGGACAGGCGAAAGTCAAGGTCGGCGGCACGCTGGCCGCGGTCACCCAATCGTCCGAGATGATCACGCCAATGTGCGGCTGCAAGCCGACGGGTTGCGTGCGCACGCGCGGCTATTGGGGCAACAAGCCAAACGTGCAGTGGCCGGGTGGCTGGTATCGCGCGATGAATTTCTACGGCAGCGGCATGAGCCACCAGCAGATCCTCGATGCGCCGGCGAAAGGCAATGGCTACCTGATCCTGGCGGCGCAATTCATCACCGCCGTGCTTAACCGCAATGCCGGCGCTTCGGCGCCGCAGGGCGTGCAGGACGTGATGGCGGCCACCCGCGCCTGGCTCATCAGCGGCACCAACCTGGATACCTGTACCGCGCCGGGCGCCTGCGGCCAGCAAAAGACCTGGGCGGCCGTGCTCGACGTCTACAACAACGGCGACTATCCAAACGCACCGCCGCACTGCAGCGATTAGCGTCTGGAATGCGGCTCGCGCCCCGGTCTGTTGCGAAAACAACAGGCTTCGGGCGCGTTGCTTGTCGTCACGTGGTGGTCATATTCGAATCCTATAGTTTCCGGAATTTCACTTGTTGTTCCTGAAACCTTCGAAGAGACCGACCTCCTTTCCATGACACCCCAACGCTTCGCACGTACCAAGCTCGCCCTCCTGATCTCGATCGCCTTCGCCTCCGTTCCGGGCCGCGCCGCTACCGACAATAAACCCGCCGATGAAGCCACCCCGGTTGCCACCGTCGTCGTGTCCGCCAAGAGCGGCGACTACCTCGGCAACAACACGGCATCCGCCGTCGCGCCGACCCAGGCCAGCCTGACCGCGACCGAGCCGCAATCGATCATCACCCGCGACTTCATCGAGCTGTCCGTGACCCCGACCACGGAGTACAGCCGCATCGTCAACGTGGCCCCGAGCGTGTCGGGCGACTCCGCCAACGGCCCGGGCCTGTCCGAAACCAAGACCACGCTGCGCGGCTTCTCGGACGACCAGTACAACATCACCTTCGACGGCATTCCCTGGGGCGACACCAACAACCCGGCGCACCACTCGACTTCCTTCTTCCCCGGCTCGACCATCGGCGGGGTCATCGTCGAACGCGGCCCGGGCAATGCGGACAACCTCGGCTACGCCACCTTCGGCGGCTCGATCAACCTGTTCTCGAAGAAGCCGCTGAAGGACGAAAAGTTCAGCGTGTTCGGTTCGGCCGGCACCTGGAACACGGCGCTGGCTGGCGCATCGTACGAAAGCGGCCGCCTGGCGGGCTTCGGCAACGGTACCGTGCAGCTGAACTACCAGCATCTGAAATCGGACGGCTACCTGACGCTGAATTCGATCAAGAGCGACAACTACCTGATGAAAGTACGCCGGCCGGTCGGCGAGTCGACCGTGCTGACCCTGTTCATGTCGGCCAATCGCATCAAATACGTGCAGCCGGATAACAGCAAGGGTCCGACGCTGGCCCAGGTCGCGCTGTACGGCAAGAACTACAGCCTGAACAACGACCCGGCCAGCTTCAACTACGCCGGCTACAATCACACCGCCAAGGACACCGACTTCAGCTATCTGCGCGCGGAAACCAACTGGGGAATGGGCTGGAGCACCGACAACCAGGTCTACACCTACGCCTACGACAACGAGACGATCTCGTCGACCGACGCGACCGGCGCTACCGCTCCCGGCACCAAGATCGGCCCGGCGGGCAACAAGGACATCCCGGGCATCGACAAGCGCAACAAGTACCGCGTGTACGGCGACATCTTCCGCCTGAACAAGCAGTTCGAGCGCGGCATCCTGCGCACCGGCCTGTGGTACGAATATTCGGACACCGACCGCCACCAATACGACCTCG
Source organism: Pseudomonadota bacterium (assembly GCA_023389425.1). GTDB lineage: Bacteria > Pseudomonadota > Gammaproteobacteria > Burkholderiales > Burkholderiaceae_D > Telluria. The sequence goes on from JAEWEK010000044.1 coordinate 11,118, forward strand.
ACCTGACGCTGGGCGGCATCCGCGATCCGCGCGAAACCAAGCCGACGCCGGTGCAGAACCCGAGCGTGCTGTTCGACCAGCAATCGAACATCCGCAACGTGCAGCCGTTCGCGCAGTACGAATGGTCGGTCACGCCGGAACTGACGGTGACGCCGGGCGTGAAGTACGTGCAGATCACGCGTTCCGTCGACGCCGACGTCAACCAGACCACGCGCCTGCCGCAGCACACCACGGTCGACTACCGCACCACCTTGCCCTTCCTGACCGCGAACCAGCAGCTGTCGAACCAGCTGGCCGTGTATGCGCAGTATGCGAAAGGCTTCCAGATTCCGGACCTGAAATCGTTCTACATCGCCGACCCGACCAGGAACAGCTCGGAGCCGCAGAAATCGGTCAACTATCAGATGGGTGTCGTGGGCCAGTCGGACGCCGTGACCTGGGACGTCGACGTGTACAAGATCGACTTCACCAACAAATATGTGTCGAACGGCCTTGCCGGCAACGACGCGGCCTACGTCAACGTGGGTGGCGCCACCTACAAGGGCATCGAGGCGCAGGCGACCTGGATGGTGGGCCACGGCTTCGCCCTGTACGCCAACGGGTCGAAGAACAAAGCGACGTCCAACGACACCGGCAAGACCATCTCCGGTTCGCCCGACATGACGGCCGCCGTCGGCCTGCTGTACAACGCCGGTCCGTGGTCCGGCTCGCTGATCGGCAAGCGTACCGGCGAAGTGCGCCAGGCCGACTACGACGCGACCAAGCCGGCCGCTTACGACACCTACAAGACCGCCGCGTACACCAATACCGACCTGTCCTTCGCCTACCGCTTCAGCAAACCGGGGATGGGCATCAGCATGCTCAAGCTGCAGCTGAACGTGTTCAACCTGTTCAACCATCAGGATGTCACGTCGATCTCGCCGGCCAAGAACGTCGCGTTCGACCAGTACACCTTCCAGGCGCCTCGCAGCTTCCAGGTGTCGGTCAAGGCGGACTTCTGAACGATGCGACGCATTCTTTTCCTGATCGTGCTGGGCCTGGCCGGTTGCGCCGGCTTCAAGCCCGACGCGGTGGTGGAGCACGCTTACCTGGTGCGCGGCGAGGGCGAACTGGTCTCCGCCCGCGCGCTGGTGCGTGCCTCGGACTGTCCGGCGCTGGTGGTCGACGGCCGCGAGCTGACTATGCGGGTGCGGGCTCCGGCAGAGGCGGTGCCGGCCCGTCCGGTGGCGCAAGGCCTGACCAAGCCGGCACGCTTCGAGCTGACCGTGTGCGAAGCGGCGCTTCCGGTGGGCGCACGCAACGCGCACATCGGCAAGCTGGTTTTGCCGGTGAATGTCTCGTCGCCGCAGCGCATCGTGGTCATCGGCGACACGGGCTGCCGCATGAAGCAGTCGGAGAACGCCTTCCAGTCTTGCAAGGACGACGATGCGTGGCCGTTCGCACGCGTCGTGCGCGCCGCGGCAGCGCAGAAGCCGGATCTCGTGATCCACGTCGGCGACTATCACTATCGCGAAAGCCCGTGCCCGCAAGGTGAGAAGGCGTGCGCCGGCAGCCCGTGGGGCTTTGGGCAGGATACCTGGACGGCGGACTTCTTCAATCCGGCCACGCCGCTGCTGCGGGCCGCGCCGTGGGTCTTCGTGCGCGGCAATCACGAATCTTGTTCGCGCGCGGGGCAGGGCTGGTTCCGGTTCCTGGATGCCGCACCGCTGACCGATGCCCGCTCGTGCAACGATCCTGCGCTGGATGGGCAGGCGGCGCATACGGATCCGTATGCGGTGACGCTGGATGCGCAGACGCGCCTGATCGTATTCGATTCGTCGGAACAGAAGGGCGCGGAGGCGGAGTTCCAGCGCGAGTTTGCGCAGGTGGAGAAGCTGGCCAAGGGCGCATCGCACGCGGTGTTTCTGAGCCATCATCCGGTGCTTGCGCTGGGACTGCCGACCAAGGGCAAGCCGATCCGGCCCGAGAGCAAGGAGATGATCGCGTCGCTGCAGGCCGCACGCGGTGGCGCGCTGTTTGCGGCGCCGGTCGACCTTGCCCTGCACGGCCACGTCCACCTGTTCGAGGCGCTGGGCTTCACGGCAGGCGGCACGCCGACCTTCGTGCTCGGGAACAGCGGTTCAATGACGGAAGGCTGGCTGCCGGAGAAGTTGCCGGAGGAGGCGCGCGATATCGGCGGTGTCAAGATCGATGCCTTCCACACCCGGCAGGGCTTCGGTTTCGCGATGCTGGAGCGCGAGGACGGGGGATGGCGGCTGACCGAGTTCGATATGGATGGGAGGCCGGTGATGTTCTGCGCGGTGGCGGCGCCCGGGTTGCGGTGTACGCCGGCGCCGTAAGGCACGTGGCTTTTGGCGGGTACGACAGCCTTCTTTTGGCTGAATTAATAAGGCGCTGTTTGCGTTAAGTGTTGAAAGTGATCCGTCGTTCCGGCGCAGGCCGGAACCCATGCTGAGTGCGCGCGCTTGCCGCTCTCTCCGCAGCCGCGATCCAATTTGCTCAGTATGGGTCCCCGCCTGCGCGCACTAGTGTCCGGAATAATTTTGTTGACACAATCAGAAGAGGCATGGCTGCATCCTAGCTAGGGTCACTGCCTCTTCGGTTCGCCGTCGTCGCCGTTTTCTGAGTTCGTCGGTTT
>JAEWEK010000050.1 GCA_023389425.1 Pseudomonadota bacterium
AGGTGGCGCAGCGGGTCGCCCGGCTGGTAGCTGCGTACGCCGGCGAAATCGTCATCGCCCGAGCGGCCCGGATCTTCGCCGCGGCCATCGCCCACCATCGGCAGCGGCGGCGCCACCGGCTCCGGCGCCGGATAGGCCAGCACCGCGAGGTCGGGCTGCCAGTAGCTCCAGGCGCGGAACAGGCCGAGCGGGAAGCGGGTCGACAGCTTCACGCGGGGCGCCCGGACCCAGCCGCGCCGTTCGGCCGGGGCGGACAGCGTGACGCAGCTGCTGCCGCGGGCGGGCACGTCGGCCATGTGCGGCGCGGCGCCGCTGCCGGCGAATTCGACGGCGATGGCGTAGCGTTCGCGCCGCGCCCGATTCAGCAGGTGCAGTTCGAACCGGGCCTGGTCGCCCGCGAACACGTCGTGCGCGCGCCCGGGCCGCAGGTGCAGGTGCGCCAGGTTGCGCCAGGTGAACAGCATGTCCACCAGCGCGCAGGCGCCGGCCGTGAAGGTGAGGGCGAAGCCCAGTCCGAGGCTGTAGTTGATGGAGCCGATCAGCAGTACCAGCAACAGGCCGGCGAAGCCGATGCCGGCGCCGGTCGGCACGATGTAGATGCGGCGCTGGCCCAGCACCACCTCGGCGCCGTCGTCGCGCAGCGCGCGTTCGGCCCAGGCCTCGGCCTGCTTGCGCACCCAGCTTGGCAGTGCGGCGCTCATCGCGATTCCTTTATACCGGCACCGATTTCTGCAGCTGCAGCACGAGGTCGCGGCTGGCCAGGGCCATCCCGTGCGCCGACTTCAGCGGCCGCAGGCGGTGCGCGCACACCGGCACCAGCACGGCCTGGATGTCTTCCGGGATCACGTGGTCGCGGCCTTCCAGCGCGGCCCAGGCGCGGCCGGCCTGCAGCAGCGCGATCGCGGCGCGCGGCGACAGCCCTTCGGCGAACATGCCATTCTGGCGCGAGGCCTGGGCCAGCGCCTGCACGTAGTCGACCAGCGCGCTTGAGGTGTGAAGCTTGCGCAGCGACTGCTGGGCGTCCGCCAGTTCCTCGGGCCGCATGGCCGCTTCGATGTTCTTCAACATGCTGCGCCGGTCCTCGCCCATCAGCAGCGCGCGTTCGGCCTGGGCGTCGGGGTAGCCCAGCGAAAGGCACATCAGGAAGCGGTCGAGCTGCGATTCCGGCAGCGGGAAGGTGCCGACCTGGTTGGCCGGGTTCTGGGTGGCGATCACGAAGAAGGGCTCGGGCAGGGCGCGGGTGACGCCGTCGGCGCTGACCTGGCGCTCTTCCATCGCCTCCAGCAGGCCGGACTGGGTCTTGGGCGTGGCGCGGTTGATCTCGTCGGCCAGCAGCACCTGGGTGAAGATGGGGCCGGGGTGGAAGGCGAAGCCGTTCTTCTCGCGCTCGTAGACGGAAATGCCGGCGACGTCGGCCGGCAGCAGGTCGCTGGTGAACTGGACGCGGTTGAACCTCAGGCCCAGCGACAGGGCCAGCGCGTGCGCCAGCGTGGTCTTGCCCACGCCCGGCAAGTCTTCGATCAGCAGGTGGCCGCCGGCCAGCAGGCAGGTCAGCGCCAGGCGCACCTGCTGGTCCTTGCCGACCACGATCTGGGTGACCTGGCGGGCGGCGGCGTGCAATTTGTTGAACATATCGAGGTTCCGTGGATCCGATGGCGGCATGGTAGATTAATGCTATTGATTCTATGCGAGAACGCTCGATCCGGGGCACACATACGGATGAGCAGGCGGCTTTCCCACACCATGACCACAGCGATTTACAGCCACCCGGACTGCCAGCGCCACGAAATGGGCGAGTGGCACCCGGAAAGCCCGGCCCGGCTGCAGGCCATCGACGACCAGATCATCCTCGCGCGCCTGCCAGGCCTGGTCGAGCAGCGCAGCGCGCCGCTGGCCGGGCTCGACGCGATCCGGCGCAACCACAGCGAATCGGCGATCGCCATCGTGCGCGATCACCTGCCGCAGCCCGGCACTTACTATCCGATCGATGGCGACACCTCGCTGTGCAGCCACAGCTGGCAGGCGGCGCTGCGGGCGGCCGGGGCGGCGGTGGCGGCCACCGATGCGGTGCTGGACGGCGAGATCGACAATGCCTTCTGCTCGGTGCGCCCGCCGGGCCACCATGCGCGGCCGTCGGGGCCGATGGGCTTCTGCCTGTTTAACAATGTCGCGATCGCGGCGCGCCATGCGCTCGAGGTGCGCGGCCTGGAGCGGGTGGCGATCATCGACTTCGACGTCCATCACGGCAATGGCACGGCGGAGTCCTTCCGCGCCGATCCGCGGGTGCTGATGGCGAGCTTTTTCCAGCATCCGTTTTATCCCTACGCCGAGCCGGAGCCGATCACCGCCACCAGCGTCAATGTGCCGGTGCCGGCGTACAGCAATGGCGACGCGGTGCGCAAGCTGGTCGAGCAGCACTGGCTGCCGGCGCTGCACGCGTTCAAGCCGCAGATGATCTTCGTCTCGGCCGGCTTCGACGCGCACCGCGACGACGACATGGGCGGCATGGCGCTGGTGGAGGCCGATTACGCCTGGATGACGCGGCAGATCATGGCGGTGGCCCATGAACACGCGCGGGGACGGATCGTGAGCTGCCTGGAGGGCGGCTACAACCTTTCGGCGCTGGGGCGCAGCGTGGTGGCGCACCTGAAGGTGCTGGCGGACCTGGACTGAGAGCGTGGTGGCTTGTTTGCGTGTGTAAATACGCCTGCTCCAAGTAAAATAGCGGTTTGACCGAGATTTTGAGAGCACAGCATGCCGATACAATGGTTCCCAGGCCACATGAACGCCGCCAAGAAGCAGGCGGCGGAACAGATGGAGAACACCGACCTGGTGATCGAAGTGCTGGACGCGCGCCTGCCGCAGGCGAGCAGCAACCCGATGGTCGAGCAGCTGCGCAAGTTCCGCCAGCGTCCCTGCCTGAAGGTGCTCAATAAATCCGACCTCGCCGACCCGGCCGCCACCGCCCAGTGGAGCGCCTACTACGACGCCCAGCCCGGCGTGACGGCGTACGCGATGACCACCAAGAAGCCGGCCGACGTCGCCCGCATCCCCGACATGGCGCTCAAGCTGGCGCCGCACCGCGGCACCGCCGAAAAGCCGCTGCGCATCATGATCATGGGGATCCCCAACGTCGGCAAATCCACGCTGATGAACGCGCTGCTGAAGAAACGGGTGGCCAAGGTCGGCGACGAGCCGGCCGTGACCAAATCGCAGCAGAAGCTTTACCTCGGCCAGAACATCGTGCTGGTCGATACCCCGGGCCTGATGTGGCCGAAAATCGAGATGGACAGCGACGGCTACATGCTGGCCGCCAGCCACGCGATCGGCACCAATGCCGTGATCGAGGAAGAAGTGGCCGAAGTGCTGGCCACCCAGCTGCTGCGGCGCTACCCGAACCTGCTCGCGGCGCGCTACGGCCTGAAGACGGATGGCATGGATGGCGTGGCCGTGATCGAAGGCGTGGCGGCGCGGCGCGGCTTCCGCGTGCGCGGCGGCGAGTTCGATTACGAAAAGGCCGCGCACACGCTGCTGCTGGACTACCGCACGGGCGCGCTCGGCCGCGTCAGCCTGGAGACGCCGGAGTCGCGCGCCGCCGCGGTTGCCGCCCACCAGCTCGAGATGGCGGAAAAGGCCCGCATCGCCGAAGAGAAGGCCGCGCTCAGGGCCGAAGAAGCCGCGCGCGGCAAGCGCGGCACCTGATTCAGGCCTGCGCTTCCCCGAAGCGGAAGCTCGACACCGCAAGGCTGCCGAAGAAGTCGTCCTCGTGATAGGCGAGGGCGGCCGGCTCGCGTTCGGCCGCGCCCAGCGCCACGAACAGCGGCATCAGGTGATCCTCGCGCGGATGCGCCGCGCGCGCGCCCGGCGCCTCGCTCCAGCGCAGCAGGGCGGCGCTGCGCTCCTGCGGATCGAGCTCGAGCAGGGTGTGGCGCAGCCAGCCGTCGAAGGCATGCGAGGCGTCGCGGCCGGCCGGTCCGAACTGGCGCAGGTTGTGATAGGACAGGCCGCTGCCGATGATGAGCACGCCCTCGTCGCGCAGCGGCGCCAGCGCGCGCCCGGCCAGGATGTGTTCGAGCGGATCGTAGCCCTGGCGGATCGACAGCTGCACCACCGGCATGTCGGCCTGCGGATACACCGGGTACAGCATCGAGAAGGTGCCGTGGTCGAAGCCGCGCTGCGGGTCGACGCCGCTGGTCAGGCCGCTGGCCGCGAGCAGCGCCGCGGCGCGTTCCGCCAGCGAGGGCTGGCCGGGCGCCGGATAGCTGATCTGGTAGGTGTGCGGCGGGAAGCCGCCGTAATCGTAGATCATGCCCGGCGCCATGCCCGACGAGGCGATGAAGCCGGGCGCTTCCCAGTGACTGGTGACCACCAGCACCGCTTGCGGCCGCGCGCCGACCTGGCGCCTCATGTCGACCAGCGCGGCCTCGAGCTGGTCGTAGGCGTTCCCGAACTGGTCTTTCATCCACGGCCACGGGCCGCCGCCATGCGAGACGAAATAGGTGGGAAAGCGGGCGGTCATGGCGGCTCCTGGTGCGGCGTGGAGCCCCATCTTAGCCGAATCGGCGCCGCGGCGCCGGACGGGTCAGCGCATCGGCCGGATCAGCTCGAGCATGGCGAACAGGCGCGCGCTGCGCATCCAGCCCAGCGCCGCAACGCCCAGCTGCGTGACCAGGAAGGCGAAGCTGCCGGCGGCGAAGCCGAGCGGCGTCGCGTTCAGCCGCACCAGCGCCAACAGGCCCGCGATGGCCAGGCCGGCGAGCGTGATGCCGAGGTAGATGCCGAGGGTCGCGATGGGACGGCGCAGCACCAGCCTGACTCCCTGCCACCAGGCCTTGACGGCCGACTTGCGGCGGCGGTCGCCGGCCAGCACGGCGCGGCCTGCGTCCAGGCTGGCGTCGGCGACCACGAACAGCAGCGCGACGATGCCGACGGCCAGCAGGCGCGCGTGCCGCGCCTCGGACTCGAGCAGCGCCGCGGCGCCGTAGGCATGGGCGGCGGCAAAGGCGCCGGCCGCGATGCCGGCCACGATCCCGAGCGGCACGACGGCCCACACCAGCATGCGCAGCAGGCGCGGATACTCCTGCACGCCGCCGCTGAACAGCGCGCCGAAACCGGGTGCGGCAGGCGCGCGCGCCGCGTGGATCGTCATGCCGGCCAGCAGCGGCGACAGCAGCAGCGTGAACGCCAGCGCGAGCAGGCTGCCGTTGCCGATGCCGGTGCCGGCGCGCGCATTGGCCACCGTCAGGTCGCTGATGGCATTCAGGTCCAGGTGCGCGGCCAGCGCGGCCGCCTGCACCGAGTGGTTCAGGCTCGCGGCCAGCAGCTGCAGCACCGGCATGGCCGCGAGGAGGGACGGCAGCAGCAGGATGGCGGTCCACAGCAGCAGCAGGCGCCACTGCAGCGCCGCGCTCATGGCGCGCAGCACGGCGCCCCGGCGACCGGCTTGCGCAGGCACGGCCAGGCCGCCTGCCGGGATCTCGGATTGGATGGTGGCGTTCGTCATACGGTCGCGATCAGGGAGAGGACGAATTGGGCGATGGCCGCGAAGTCGAAGGCCCAGCGGTGCGCGGCGCGGCTGTCGGACTTGATGGTGCGGCTGTTATCGAGGCGGCTGGCGTCGATGTAGTACAGCCCGTTCGGATCCAGTTCGGCCGATACCGCCCTGGCCGGCTTGAGCCAGCTGAATTTGTGCCAGCGCTCGTTGGCGCTCCACTGCACGGTCTCGCTGCTGCCGTCGTCGAATTTCACCAGCACCGTTTGCGGCACGACCGCGCCGTAGCGGCGCACGGTCACCGTGGTCAGGTAAGGATAGGCGCCGCCGCTCTTCGCATCCGGATGGTTCTTCTTCCATGCCGCGCGCGCCGCATCGGCCTTCTTGCCGGCGTCCGCGTGCGTGGTCTCGACCCATTTGCCCTTGACGTCGGCGGTGCCCGGCTGCGGTACCTGTTCCACGCTGGCCAGCGAAACGAGCCGGTCGTCGATCTTGCCGGCGCCATAGACGTGCAGCGCGAAGGCCTGCTCCACGGCCTCGCGCTGGCCGCTGGCCTCGGCCAGCGTTTCGCGCAGGTCGGCGGTGCTGGGATGGCGGAATTTCCAGCGGCGGTAGTATTCCCTGAAGGCGCGCTCCATCGCGGGCTGGCCGAGCTTCGCTTCCAGGTCGCGCATCACGGTCGCGGTGCGGGTATAGACCGTGCCCAGCGACTGCAGCCGGTCCCACGCATGCTGGCCGAGCGGATCGGCAGGCTCCTCGCGCGACGATGCCGCCCGTTCGTAATCGAAGACCTCGAACCGCGGCGCAAATCCGAGCGCCTGCAGCAGCGGCGTGGTCGCATGCACCTGGCGCTTCATGTCGCGCATCATGCGCATGTCCCAGTACTCGTTCAGGCCCTCGTCGAGCACGGGCTCCTCGAATTCGTTCGAGGCCAGGATGCCGTAGAAGTAGCCGTGCCCGAATTCGTGGATGGTCACGAAGTCCAGCAGGTCGGCATCGAGCGTACCCGGCTTCGCTTGCGCGAAGCCGTCGGCGGTGAAGAAGGTCGGGTACTCCATGCCGCCCGCCTCCGTCGCGTTGTAGGGCGGGATCACCACCGTCACCGTCCTGTAGGGATAGGGTCCGAGCGTGTCGGAGAAATAGGTCAGCGCGGCCTGGGTCGCCTTCAGCGCCGGCTCTGCGCTGGCCGCGTACTCCTTCGGGTACAGCACGCGCAGGCTGACGGCCGGGCTGCCCGGATGCTTCCACGTGCCGAGCAGCGGCGGCCCGCTGTTCTTGTCCGCGGTCCAGGCGAAGTCGTGCACGTCGTCCTGCACGTAGTGGTGGGTCAGCATGCCCTTGGCCGCGACAGGATCGCCCTGCAGCTCGCCGGTGGCGCCGACCACGTAATCCCTGGGCGCGGTGATCTTGACGTCGTAGCTGCCGAAGTCGGCGTAGAACTCCGAGTTCAGATGGAATTCGTGGGCGTTCCAGCGCAAGGCGGTGGCGCCGCGTTCGCCCGGCAGTTCCAGCACGCCGATCTTGGGAAACCACTGGCCGACGAGATGGAAGCTGCCGAAGTAGCCGGTGCGCGCGATCACCCGCGGCAGCTGGGTCAGGAACTCGATATCGAGGGTGGTGGAGGCGCCCGGCGCCACCGCTTGCGGCAGGTCGAAGCGCACCACGGTATGGTCGGTGGCCGGGCCGTTATCGGGATGGACGAAGGCCCACGGCACGGCGGCGCCGCCCTGCGCGACCTTGTTCAGGGCGATGTGGCCCCATTCGCCGTCCTTGGTGCGCACGCCCGAGCGGAAGCCGCCGGCCTCGTTGCGCATCTCGGTGAAGAAGGTGCTTTGCGCGCCCTCGAAGGCGTTCATGTAGAGGTGGAGGTAGACGCTCCTGACCGGCTGCCTGCCGCGGTTGCGCCAGGTGAGCTTTTCCTTGCCGGTGACGGTGTGGCGCGCGGGATCGAGCGTGGCCTCGATCTCGTAGCGCACCACCCGGTCCGACAGGGTGGCTTCGTTGCCGGTGCGCGGGCCGCCCCAGGCGTCCGCACTGCTGGGCACCGTCACGGCCGCGGCGTCGGCCGGCGCCAGCGCGATCGCGTCCGGGCTGGCCGGCGC
>JAEWEK010000070.1 GCA_023389425.1 Pseudomonadota bacterium
TGATAGTGCTGCAACCAGTGTGAAAGTAGGTTATCGTCAGGCTAGTTATAAGAAAAAGCCCGCTGAGTGATCTCAGCGGGCTTTTTCGCATTTTGCATCCGGAATTGGAGCCACGCCGCCGGCGCCGACCCCTTGATGAGGTAATCGTCGGTCGATTCCTACGCCAAAATGGCGACTGGTCCGATACTGTCCTCCCGCTACCACGGCCATGATCGCCTTTGGGGCGCCGGTCGGCGCCAGCTCACGGGAGGATGACATGGGTTCGAAACTGAAAGGCCGGGCAGCCGCTTACGCCAAAGAAAAGATCGTGCCGGTAGCGGAAGGAAGCCTGCAGTCGCGTGCGCCGGGCAGCGGTCCGGGGCCGCTGCACAACCGCCAGTCCGGCTGGCTCGGCAATCGCCAGGCAGAGAACATGGCATCGAATGGCAGCCAGGCGGCTGGCAATGGCTCTGTGCAGGCGGGTTGGAGCGCCCGCCAGCAGGCGCAGCGCATGCAGGCGCGCGCCGAGAGCGATCGCCAAGGCCTGAGCCGCCAATCCGGCTACGGCGGCCTGGAGCAGAAGCGCAAGCTGGGCAATCGCTGACTACCCTTTCGCGCAGCCAGGAAGCCCGCTTCGACGCGGGCTTTTTCGCGGCGGCAGCACAGCACAGCTCACTGCGCAGCCGAGGTCGACTCTTCCTTCACGCGCTGCTGCTGCCCCCTGCTGATACTTTCCCCGTCGTTCCGCCGCAGCCCCCAGAACATCGCCGACGAGATGATCGTCAGGACCGACAGCGCCAGGAAAGCATGGTGCAGCGCGCTCGCCACCAGCGGCTGGTTCGACTGTGGCACGCCGCCCAGGAACCAGGCCGTGATCAGCGAGCCTGCTGCGAGGCCAAAACTCATCGACAATTGCTGCAGCGAGCTGGAAATCGTGCTCGCCATGCTCGTATCCTTCGCATCCACGTCCGCATAGGCGAGCGTATTCATGCTCGAGAATTGCAGCGAGTTGAAAAAGCCCTGCAGCAAGCCGATGCCGATAATCACATAAGTTGGCGTCGCCGGCCCCACCAGCGAGAACAGGCCAATCGTCACCCCGATGCAGACCGTGTTCACGACCAGCACTTGCCGGTAGCCCAGCTTGCCCAGCACGCGCGGTGCGATCAGCTTCATGCCCATCGCCGCCGCGGCGGTCGGCATCATCAACAATCCGGAGTGCCACGCCGGCAAGCCAAGGCCCACCTGGTACAGCAGCGGGAGCAAGAAGGGCATGCCGCCGACACCGAGCCGCGTCAGGAATCCGCCCGTCACCGAAATGCGGAATGTCCGAATCTTGAACAGCGCCAGCTTCAGCAGCGGATACTTGCGATTGGCCGCATGCCAGGCATAGCCGCCAAGCAGCGCAAGCGACAGCACCAGCATCAGGATCTCGGTGGTCGGATCGACCGTGTGCTCACCGAAAATTTCGAGCAGCCAGGACAGGATCGCCGTGCCGGTGCTGAACAGGATCATGCCGACCACGTCGAGTGGCCGCTTGTCCTGCCCGCGATAGTCCGGCATGAAACGGTGCACCAGATACAGCGCCGTCAGCCCCACCGGCACATTGATGAAGAAGATCACGCGCCAGCTGACGAGGTGAACGATGACCCCGCCCACGGTCGGCCCCAGCAGCGGTCCGATCAGCGCCGGAATGATGACGAAGTTCATCGCGCCCAGCAGCTCGGACTTGGGGAACGTCCGCACGATCGCCAGCCGCCCGACCGGCATCATCATCGCGCCGCCGATACCTTGCAACAGCCGGGCGACCACCATCATCGGCGCATTCAGCGACAGCCCGCACAGGACAGATGCGATGGTGAAGATGGCGATCGCGCTGCCGAACACGCGGCGGGTGCCGAAGCGGTCCGCGATCCAGCCGCTGATGGGGATCCCGACTGCCAGGCTCAGGATGTAACTGGTGACCACCGATTTCAGGCTCAGCGGCGTGACGTCCAGGCTGGCCGCGATGCTGGGAACGGCGGTATTGACGATCGTCGCGTCCAGCTGCTCCATGAACAGGGCAGTGGCGACGATCCATGGGAGATACTTCTTGACTGTACTGCTATCCAAGCGATCCTCTGTGTGTGGCGGGCGCACTGCCGGCGCGCCCGCCACGATTTTCACACAAAGCAGAACAGGACGACGTCAGGCACGCCGGTATCAGAACGGGCGTGCGACCCGCAATACAGCCCAGTTCACGCCGCTGTTCGGATGCTTGATGCCGCCGTTGGAATAATGCTGGATGCGCACGCTGACGTCCCACTTGTTTTCGAGCACGTAGCCCACGCCGATGTGGTCGGCGAATTCGTAGGCGGTCGACAGGCGGTTGCTGGCGTTGTTGTACAGCTGCGAGAACACGCTGGCACCGATGCCGGCCTCGCCGTACAGGCCCAACTTGCTGTCGGCCTGGTAACGGAATACCGGCGTGATGCCGACCACCCACAGGTTCTGGTTGTGGTTGTGCATGGACTTGTAATCGGTGCCGTGCCAGAACGCGAGGTTGGCGTCCCAATAGCCGCCCAGATGGTAGCCGTTCGACTGCAGCCAGCGCACGTTCCAATCCTTTTGCACGGCGGCGCGCACCATATAGACCTGGTCACCAAAACCGCCTTCGAGCGAGGCCGAATCCAGCGCATTCTGGGCCATGCCGGCCTGCGACACCATCAATGCGGCTACCGCTGCCGCGAGCTTTCCGATTACAGGTTTGGAGATCATGGTTCTTTCTTTTGATTTGCGCCGACGGCGTCGGCCTGCGGCTTATTGTACTGTCCATGGACGTTCCGCGCTGATGGCGGCTAGTTGTTAGAATCGTACAGATCAACAAAGGAGACGACGATGACGCTGCCAACCATTGCATTCCTCGGTATCGGCCTGATGGGGCGGCCGATGGCGACGCACCTCGCGCGCGCGACCTTCCCGTTGCGCGTCTGGAACCGCAGCGCGGACAAGGCCGAGGCCTTGCGCGCTGTCGGCGCCCAGCCTTGTGCCGAGCTGCACAGCGCCGTCGCCGGCGCGGACATCGTGATCTCGATGCTGCAAGCGGGCCCGGCAGTTGGTGAGGTGATCGGGCATGCGCTGCCCTCACTGCGACAGGGCGCGCTGTGGATCGACATGAGCTCGACACGGCAGGACGAAGCGCTCGCTTTCCACCAGCGCCTGGCTGAACGGCAGGTCCGCTTCATCGATGCGCCCGTGTCGGGCGGCGTCGGCGGCGCCGAAGCGGGCAAGCTTGCGATCATGGCTGGCGCATCGGAGCCGGATTTCCAGCAAGCCGAGCAGGTGCTGCTGGCGATGGGCAATCCGGTGCGTGTCGGTCCGGTGGGCAGCGGCCAGGTGTCCAAGCTCTGCAATCAATTGATCGTCGGCGCAACCATCAATGTCGTGGCCGAAGCGTTGTTGCTGGCGGAGGCAGCCGGGGCGGATCCGGCAGCGGTGCGCGCAGCGATCGGCGGCGGTTTCGCCGGCAGCAAGATCCTGGAGGTGCATGGTGCGCGGATGCTGGCACGCGACTTCATGCCGGGCGCGCAGGTGGCGATCCAGCTGAAGGACCTGCACAATATCCTGGCGGCGGCGAAGGATGCGCAGTTGACGCTGCCGTTCGCGGAGCTGGCGGAGCAACGCTACGCATCGCTGGCCCGGGATCTGGGAATGGCGGATCACAGCGCGGCGCTGATTGCGCTGGAGCGGGATAACCCGGGGGCGAGATTGGGGGAGTTGCCGGACAGCTTGCCGTAAGCCTTATTCCCCCGAACTAGCGTCGTCCCCGCGGAGGCGGGGACCCATAGACCGCGAGCACTGCCGCCTCATCACGCCGCAGGCCAGCATACTCAGTATGGGTCCCCGCCTTCGCGGGGACGACGTGCTTACGCTAGCAAATTTACTCAAGCAAGCGGCAAACTCATCTCCGCCAGCTTCACCCAGTAACTCGCCCCGATCGGCAACAGCTGGTCATTGAAGTCGTAACTCGCGTTATGCAACTGG
>JAEWEK010000101.1 GCA_023389425.1 Pseudomonadota bacterium
GTCCTGGCCTTGGGCGCCGCACTGCTCGGCGGCTGCACCGGCATCCATCCCGCGCCTGCCGGCGACGCCTTTCTTTTCGCGTATTTCGTGAAGAACGGCGAGGACGGCCTGCACTTCGCCGGCAGCACGGATGGCTACCACTGGACGAAACTGAACGGCGGCGCAAGCTACCTCACACCACAAGCCGGCACCGCGCGCCTGATGCGCGACCCATGCATACTGCGCGGCCCTGACGGCACCTATCACCTGGTCTGGACTACCGGCTGGACCGAGAAGACCATCGGCTACGCCTCTTCGAAGGACCTGGTGCACTGGTCGGCGCAGAAGACCCTGCCGGTCATGGAAGGCGAACCGACAGCGCTCAATGCATGGGCGCCCGAGATCGTCTACGACGCGCGGCGCGCCGAATTCCTGATCTTCTGGTCGTCCACGATCCCCGGCCGCTTCCCGCAGACCGACAAGTCCGGCGACGGCAAGTACAACCACCGGATCTACGCCACGACGACGAAGGACTTCGAGCGCTTCACACCGGCCGCGCTGTTCTACGATCCCGGTTTCTCGGTGATCGATGCAAGCTTCCTGCGCACCAACGGCGGTGACTACCTGCTGGTCAAGGATGAGACGAAAACGCCGGTGCACAAGTACCTGCAGCTGGCTCGGGCCGAAGATTTGCACGGGCCGTTCGGCAAGCTGAGTGCGCCGATCACGCCGCCGGGGTTGTGGGCCGAGGGGCCGACGGCGCTGCAGGTGGGCGCGGACCTTGTCATTTACTACGATGCGTACACCTCCAGGCATTTTGGCGCACTGCGTTCGCGCGACCTGGTGCATTGGAAGGATGTGACGTCGCAAATGAGTTTTCCGGATGACGGGACGCCGCTGAGGATGCGGCATGGAACGGCGATTGCGGTTCCGCGGACAGTATTGGACTCTCTCACCACGAACTGAAAAACCGTCGTCCAGGCGAAGGACCGGACGACGGTTTTTCGGCTGGCTACCTGGCTTTTGCGATCTCCACCGCATAGGTCTCGTGCCGGCCCTCGAACGTGCCGCCAAAGACAACCCACTTCCCGTCCGGCGTGAAGTGCACGTTCGGCTCCAGCTCACGATACCCGTGCGCCTTCATGTTCACCAGCTTCTCCGACCGGAAACGCTGCCCGTCCGGATAGAAAGCATAGATGAACATCCCGTTCGGCGCCTTCGCCACCTGGGTCGGATCGCCGCCGTCGCCAGCGAACATCTTCTCGCCGGGCGCCACCGCATAGTGGATCGACCACTCGTCGCGGCTCAGTTCATAGCGCGCGATCTCGTGGCCATCCTTGACATCGGCGCCCGCAAAGTAGAACTTCTCGCCGCGCGGAACCTGCAGGTCGAACCAAATCGACTTTCCATCCGGCGCGAAGCCCTCGTGCCCGGCTATTTCCATGTCCATCGTCCGCTTGTGCATCAGCGTCACGCTCTTGTCCTTGATGTTGTAGCGCCAGATGCGGTCCACCTTGTGCCACGGGCCTTCGTGGCAGAACATCAGGATGTCAGGATCGGTGGGCGAAAACTGGATATGCCCGAGCCAGTTGTTCTCCTCGTGGACAACCTTGAACTCGCCGGTCGCGATATTGATGGTGAAGATCGAGTTGAGCAGGTGCGCGTCGTAGATGCGGTTGAAGTATTCGCTCTTCTTCGGATACCTGCGGTTGATCTCCATCTGCTCCGGGGCCGCATAGCTACCCGCGAACATGGTGCCGTCGGCGTTGATGGTCGCGAGGCCGCCTCGTTTACCCGGCGGGAAGGTGTACAGCTTGCGCGTCGCGTGCGTGTCCACGCTGGTCGCGAAAATCGTATCGCCGCCCTGCCACAGCACTTCTCGCGATTTGCGCGCGATCATCGGCAACATGCGCTTTTGGCCCGGCTCCGTGGTCAGCTGTTCGACCTTCTTCGTCCTGAGGTTGAGCGTGAAGATCTGGTTGTCCGCGCCGACCCGGTCCTGGAACACCATCTTGTCTCCCTCATCGCGCAGCTGCTGGACGAAGGGGTTGTTGTGGAAGTACCAGTTGCTGATCGGGTGGCCATCGACGCCGGACAGGCGCACCACGCGGTGCCCGGTGTCCTTGTCGATCCACTCGGCCGGCATCGGCTTGCGCGCCCCCGTTTCCAGCACTTCCTGCGCGAGCGCGGCATGTGCGCACACCGAGGCCAGCACCAGCGCCGCGATTGTCTTGAGCTTCATCCTGTCTCCGTTGTCCCTGTCACTGGCCCTGGTACATCAGGCCGCTGTCGTTCAGGCCGAACCTGAACTTCCTGTTCATCTCGATGATCTCGGCCCCGGCCAGCAGCGTCGGGCCATAGCCGTGGGCCGCCAGCACGCTGGTCGGCCGGTAGGAATAGAAGGCCGGGTCGAAGGCCATGCCGGTGCCGACGCAGATGCCCTCGATCTGGCCATTCCCGGTCACCTTGCTGGCGACCGCGTTCCACGCCAGGTTGGCCATCGGCCCGTACATCTGCGCGTCCACATAGCCGCGGTTGACGGCGCGCGCAATCGCATAGGTGTAGATGGCCGTGGCGGACGTCTCCTGGTAAGTATCCTGGCGATCGATCAGCTGGTGCCAGAATCCATCCCTGGTCTGGTATGAGGCCAGGCCCTTGATGTGGGCGCGCAGTTGGGCGAGCACCGCCTTGTAGTCCTTGTGATCCTTCGGCAGCACCTCCAGCACTTCGACCATCGCCATCAGCGCCCAGCCGTTGGCCCGGGCCCAGTGGAACTCCGGATGGTCGCGCATGCCCTCGACGTAGCCGTGCATGTAGATGCCGAGCTTCGGATTGAACATCCGCCTGGAGAACTGAAGCACCTGGCGCGCCGCGTCGTCGTAGTACTTGCGCTCGCCCGTGTCCTTGCCCATGTAGGCCATGGTCGGCACGCCCATGAACATATCGTCCAGCCACAAGGTGTTGGGCAGCGGTCGCATCTTGAAACCGCCCTTGCCATCCGGGCCGCCGCGCGCCAGCGTGCCATCCTTCAGGCGGTACTCCTTCTTCGTGACGAAATCGCCGCAGATGCCGATCATCTGCGCGTAGTCGACCGGCGACCCGGCCAGCTTCGCCTTCAGGAAGCTGTGGCACAGCGCGCCCGCATCGTCCAGCGCGTGCGGGTTCAGGAAGCTCTTGATCGGCGCGGAGGAATTCCGCGGCTCGGCGTGCACCGCCGGGTAGTACGCCTTCGCCAGTTGCGACAGCAGCTGGTGGCGCTTGACCATGTAGTCGGTGTAGCGCTTGTCGCCGGTCGCGGCGCCGGCCGCCAGCATGCCGCTGTAGGTCACGCCCCATTCATAGCTGGTCAGCCGGAAGTCGCCCGGCTCGAGTACCGCGTCGGGATCGGGGTGCGAAAAGTCGGTGACGGGTGCGCCAGTGGTCTTGTTGATGACTTCCGCCGGCGTCACGCGGTCCAGGTAGGCGAACACGCGGTCCAGCACGGCCTTCACTTCGGCTGCGTCCATGGCGCGGTACGGCGTCGGATAGCTGACCGTCAGCGCGTGCAGCATCGCGTCGCCGGCGGCCGGGCCTTTTTCCTGCGCGGCTGGCGCATGCTGGGCCGACGCGTTCATCGCCAGTGGCAGCAATGCCGCAAGCAGCGTGCGGCGCAGGGTCGGTGGATTCATCTTCATTTGAGCTGGTAGATCCTCAGGTTGTCGATGGTCTGGCGCGACCATGTGGTGCGGAAGCCGAAATAGCCGCTGGTGAGCGGTTTCGGGTCGCGGTACGAAAAATACTCCTGGCCGTCCATCAGCATGCGCGTGCATCCCTGGTAGACCGCGATTTCGACCTGATAGTCACGGTTCGGCTGCAGCAGGTGCGCGGCGTCGAGATATTCGCCGAGCACCACGCGCTGGCCATCGCCGTAGCGGCGAAAACGCGTTGTCTTGTTGGTGTTGCCGCCAAAACCGACGTAGTACATGTCGATGTCGTCGTAGTCCTCGAACTTGCCGCTGCGGGTAAACAAGTTGGCGCTCTTCGGGTCGCGCGCCATCCAGAAATGGTTGAAGTCGGACAGGCGGTCATGCTTGCCGTCCCCGACTTCGACCCGGCGCGTGTAGGTGATCAGGAGGTTGCCGGACAGCGGCTTGTCGAGCCACACGGTGGCGCCGGAATCGACGTCGATCACCAGCCGGCCGTCGCGGTCTTCGATCACATTGCCGGGCTTCTTCGCGTATTCCAGCACATAGCCCTTGAGCGGACCGCCGAAGTCGTCCTGCCACAGCAGCTTGTCGCGCTGGCCCCAGTCCGTGCAGGCAGCCTGCGCAAGCGCCGCCGCGGCCATCATTTCGAGCAGCATCGGTGCCTCCTCATTTCGCGCGGCGGTCCATCGCTGGCGGCGGCGGCAGTTCGTGCGGCAGCGCATCGCCCAGCAGCGACAGCGTCTCGATCATCGTCAGTCCGCTTTGCGCCGCATCGTTGGTGGAGACGCCCGGGGCTTCGCTGGTAGGCGCCAGCACGTCCGGCCCCGCCAGCGGCCGCGTCACGGCGCCACGCCAGCGCGCCAGGTTGTCGATGGCAGGTCGGGCGAAGGCCGGGTTCTTCGTTTGCGAGTAAGCATAGGCCGCCAGGCGCGGGCCGCCCTGCGCCTTCTCCACATACGAAGCATCCGCGCCTTCGCTGCCGGTGACCTTGTCCTTCAGGAGCACCTCGCCCGGCGCCTCGCCCAGCCGCGCGTACTGCAGCCACGCTGTGGCGAAGTCCCTGCGGCCCAACAGCGGCACCAGCTCGAACATCACTTCGGCCCCGCCCTGGATGGTCGACAGGTTGTACAGCACCGGCACCTGCTTGCCTTCGATCGGATCCGGAATCGGCATCAGCTTGCCGGTGGCCGGGTCGTAGCCGACCGTCATGCTGCCGCGTCCCTTGAGCGGCCCGATTCTCCCGCCCAGGTCGGGATTTTTGCCGTTGTGCACGCCAGAACGCAGCCAGTACGGCATCTGCAGGATCGAGTCGACGCCGGCGTTGATCCGGTCACGCCACCTGGCGTCGCCGCTGCGCTCCCACTCGGTCATCCAGTTCCCGGCCAGTACGTACCAGTCGGGGCCGATGCGGATGCGGCCCGGGTACTTCGGATCCTGCGGCAGCACCGGCTGCGCCAGGCGCATCGGGTCGTACTTGATCATCGCCTGGTCGGCCTGCAGCTGTTCGCGCATCACGTCGCCGATGCGTTCGTCCGTGGTCAGGTAGTAGAACGGACGCCAGTGCATGGCCTGGCTGATGCGCCCTTCCTTGGAGCCGTCGCCCCACTTGACGACGTTGTGGCGCGATCCCAGGCCCATCATCGGCCCGATGTGATACACATTGGTCTCGCTGGTGTTGCGCGCCAGCGCTTCGGCCATGCGGAACAGGTCGGCGCGGCCGCTGCGCAGGTAGCTGGTCCACATCCACAGCACCGTGCCCAGTTCGGTGTTGTCCCAGGCGTAGCCGCCGTGGTCGTAGTTCCAGACATGGCGACGGAAGTTGTAGCTGTGGATGTAGTCGCCGTAGGTCCAGAAGCCGTACCAGTGGCGGTCTTCCTGCTGCTGCTTGTAGAAGGCGAGCACGGAATCAAGCTTGTCCTCGACCGCGGCGCGCGCCGGGGTCGACCGGTTCACCGGGTCCCACGCGCCGAACACGCCGGCCGCATGGATGTCGGCCGGGCTGGCCGACAGCAGCGCACGCGCCTCGCCCGCCTTCGCCATCGCGGCCAGCTCGGCGCGCGCGGGCACCGAGGCGGTCGGGTACAGCGTGAACTCGCTGGTCCTCGCAACTCCGTAGGCCACCGACATCCCCTGTTGCACGTCCTCGTAGGTAGCGCCAAGCCCATGGGCGCGCGTGGCGTAATGGCGCATGTCCATCGCCGGCGCATCCGGGGACCACAGCCAGGCGGTCAGTTCGGCCTCGTTGCCGGCGGCGCCACGGACCTCGAAGCCGGCCGGGAAGCTCTGCCAGAAATCCTTCACGCTGACGGCCAGGCCGCCCGACGCGTCGCCGGCGAAAGCCAGGCCGGAGGCGCGCTTGCCCGCATCCGAAAAGATCCAGGTGCTTTGCGCGTTGGTGCGCTTGAGGATGTTGAAGCCGTCCGGCGTCGGCTGGGTGAGCTTGTAGTCGCTCCAGATCGCCAGCTGCTCCTTGTCCTTGATGCCGTAGAAGCGGCCGCCGTCGATCTTCTGGCCCGCGACCTGGCGTGGATCGGCGTTCAGGTCGCCCGGTTGCAGCGACTCCATCCACAGGCCTCCGTCCTGGCCGCTGAAGGCGACGTCGCGGTTGTACACTTCCTCGCGCATCGGCACGGTGAAGCGCAGGCCGAGGCCGCGGATGAAGTCCTTCGACTGCTCGCCGTCGTAGACAAAGGTGTGCACCACGTGGATCGCCGGACTGCCGGCGTAGAAGTACAGGCGCAGCGAGAACGGCAGCCATTCACGTACGCCCTTGTCCAGCTTGTGCTTGCCCTCGACCTTGATTACCGCGCGCACGGGGCCGGACTGCTCGACCGTGACCTTGTCGATCTTCGATGCAAACGCCGCGCGCGGCGGCATCGCCAGGCCGTCGTCCGGATCCGGTGCCTGCTGCACCTGCCCGACCAGACGGCCATTTTTCGCAACCTCGCGCCCATCGATCGTGATTGACTGCACCAGGTCGGTGCCGCGCGTGCCGACGCGGACTTTTGCCGCGCCGGTATTCACCTCGATGCGTCCATCGCCCGCCTGGACGGCCAGCGTCGCGGCGGGCGCGGCGCCCTGGCCTGCCGAAATCACGTAGGGACCGGCCGCATGCGCCACGGTGGCGAAGCCGGTGAACTTGACCGAGCCGTCGGGCCAGTAGGCCAGCGGCCAGGCCTGCAGCGGCAGCGCCTTGCCGTCGGGGCCTTTCAGCGCGAACGGCTGCTCCTTGCGCACCGTGCCCAGCGGCCAGGGCACGCCCCAGCTCACGCCGGTGGCGACGGCGGGCGCGTCGCCGACCCAGTTGACCGTCACTGACGGTGCCGTGGCCGCGGCGGCCGCCATCGCGAACAGCGCCCCGCAGGCAGCCAGCGCGAACTTTAACGAGTTCATTTCTCCTCCCGCGCAAAATAGGGGCCGAGCGGATCGCCCGGCAATGCATGGACGGCGGCCGCGACGCGGGCGGCGGTGAAGTCGGCGCCTGCCTGGTTGGTGTGGGTGCGCGCGTCGGCGAAGAAGGTATTGACCTTGTCGGCGCCGATCTGCCGGTAGCCCTCCGTGACCGCCATCGTCAGGTCGATGAACCGGGCGCCGCCGGCGTCGGCCACCTGCTTGTCCCATTCGGCGAAGCTGGCGAAATCGCGGCCCTCCTCCCACTTGTCGCGATGCGGCACCGGCGATGCAAGGATCACGGTCACGCCTTTCGCCCGTGCGTCGGCCACGTACCGGGCCATATACCAGCCGAAGGTGTGTACCTGCTCCTTGCCGCCGTCCGGCCGCGTTTCCTCGACCGTCTCCGGTCCTGTGCCAGGACCCGATGCGCGGCCCTTCATCGCCGGATCGCCGATGCGGCCGCCGTCGTTGTGACCGAACTGGATGATGACGAAGTCGCCCTTCTTCATCTGCGACAGCACCTTGTCCCAGCGGCCTTCGGCCAGGTAGGTGCGGCTGCTGCGGCCGCCCATGGCGGCGTTGACCACGTTGATCCTGCGGCTGTCGAAGCTGGCGCCGATACGCTCGCCCCAGCCAATCGCGCCCTTGAAGCCGCCGCTCCTGACGGTCGAGTCGCCGACCAGGAACAGGGTAGGCAGCGCCGGATCGAGCGGATGCTCCTCGCGCACCGTCTTCGCATCCAGCACCGGGCGATCGTCCTCGGCCTGCTTGAGCCAGGACAGCACGCGCTTGTCGCCGATCCGCTTCAGGCCCTGCACCACCATCTGCGCATTCAGTTCCGCGCCGGCCCAGTTGGTATGGACGTGTTCGTCCGGATTCGTCAGCGGGAACATGCCCATCACCGCGTCGTGGCCCATCTGGTCGTAGCGGGCGGCCGTCATTTCGTTCAGGTCGATGAATCCGGCCTGCTCCTGCCGCGCCACCTGTTCGGCCCAGCCGGCGTAGTCGTTCTTGTTGCGGCGGATCTTGCCCTGCTCGTCCCACTGCTTGCGCGGGATGAGCGAGCAGATGACCGGCGTCGCGCCTTTCGCGCGGATGTCGGCGACGAATTTGCGCAGGTACCAGCCGTAGCTGTGCACCACCTCGTGTTGGTGGGTGAGCTTGTTGTCGATTTCTTCGCTCTCGTCGCCAACTCCCTTGATGGTGCCGCGCGCGCGCTTGTCGTCGTTGAGCGGAGCCGCGTCGTTGTGCCCGAACTGCATCACCACCACATCGCCCGGCTTCACGAACGCCAGCGTGCGCGTCCAATGGCCGCTGGTGAGGTAGGTCCGG
>JAEWEK010000207.1 GCA_023389425.1 Pseudomonadota bacterium
CGCTTCCTCCCCACGGTCAGTCGCCCTTCCGCAGTTGCGCTTCGCTTCGCTCGCTGTGGTCAGCTCGCGGCGGGACTTGCACCCGCAAGAGTGCGCCCATGCTGGGCGCACAACAAAAAGCGCGGCCGAGGCCGCGCTTTCGTGACGAAGCAACTGCTTACCAGGCCAGCTTCAGGCTGTACTTGCCGCTGGTCGCACCCGTACCGCCCGCGTAGTAGTACACGCGAACATATCGCGCCACCGTCGCGCTTGTGCTGTTGGCCAGCGTCACCGCATCGATCTGCCCCGCCCCGTTCACGCTCTTGCCGAGCACGGTGCCGTTGGCATCGTACACATACAGGTCGTAATCCGACGACGCATTCGGCGTCAGCGTCGCGGTCAACGATTTCCCGGCCGGCAGCTGCACCACGAAGAAGTCGGTGTCGCTGCTGGAGCCGATATTGCCATTGACCACAGTCCCGCTGGCCGTCACCGGATTCGCGGTCGCGATGGTGTTGTTCGACTCGGTCTCGTTGATGGCCGGCGCCGTCGGCGTGCTTGCCGCGCCAATCGCCGCCGTCACCGCGGCCGACGCATCGACGATGCCGGCGCCGCAGCCCGGGCAAGCCGCAGGGAACGGGCGCGCGGTCGCCTTCAGCTTGGCGGCGACGTCGTCCGGCGTCAGGTTCGGGTTCTTCGACAGCATCAGCGCCACCACGCCCGCCACGTGCGGCGTGGCCATCGAGGTGCCCATGTAATAGGCGTAGGTGTCGCCGGCCGGGCTGGTGGTGCCCGCATTCAGGGTCGACAGGATGCCACCCGTGCTGTCGCCACCCGGCGCCGCCACCGTCACGATGGAACCATAGTTCGAATACGAGGCCTTGCCGCCGGCGCGGTTGGTCGCCGCGACCGCGATCACGCCCTGGCAATTGGCCGGACTCGAATTGGCGGCATCGACGTTCGAGTTACCGGCCGCCACCACCACCACGCTGCCGCGCGAACGGGCGCTGTTGATTGCGTTCTGCGTCGTGCTGTCGCAGGCGCCGCTGCCGCCCAGCGACAGGTTCAGTACGCGCGCCCGGTTGGCGTTGGCCGGCACGCCGCTGACGGTGCCGCCCGAGGCCCACACGATCGCGTCCGCGATGTCCGAGGTATAGCCGCCGCAGCGGCCGAGCACGCGCGCCGGCACGACCTTGGCGCCGTAAGCCACGCCGGCCACGCCGGCGCCGTTGTTGGTCAGTGCCGCGATGGTGCCCGCGACGTGGGTGCCGTGCCAGCTGGAAGGCTGGTCCGAGGACGGCACGCCGGTGCCGCAGGATCCGGCCGGGGTCCAGTCGCCCGGGTCGCTGGCATCGGCGTCGCGGCCGTTGCCGTCGTTGGCGATGGTGGCGCTGCTGATGAAGTCGTAACCCGGCAGGATCTGGCCGGCCAGGTCGGCGTGCGGCCGGTAGCCGGTGTCGATCACCGCCACGTTGATGCCGGCGCCCGTCGATTTGTCCCAGGCCGCGGGCAGGCGCAAGCCGCCGGTGGCGTCGTAGTAATCCCACTGGTTCGTGTATTGCGGATCGTTCGGCGTGAACTGCGCCGTCATGATGCGGTCCGGCTCGGCATACTCGACCGAAGCGTCGCGCGCCATCAGCTCGGCGGCCAGCGCCTGCGCTTCGGCCAGCGACATCCTGTGATCCAGCTGCATCACGTGGGCGCCGGTGGCAATCGTGTGCAGCAGCTTCATGCTCTGGCCGAATTGCTGGCCAGCGCGGTCGATCAAGGCCTTGCGCGCCTGGCTGATCGGTGCGGCATGGGCCGCGCCCTTGCCGTTCGGCTCCGAATCCGTGTACTTGATGATGAGCCGGTCCGTTTGCGCGACGACGGGCACGCCGTGCGCCATCGTCGCTTGTTGTGCTTGCGCCACGCCGGCGATCGCGCCGGTGGCGATCAGCGCCGCCGCGCACAAGTTCCAGATTGACTTCATGTAACTCCTTTGCTGTAAGCAATAGTGCTCAATGAAAAAAGAGCGGCAAGGCTACTCTCAGAAAGCGTTACGTGCCGGCAATTGCAGCCATTTTCGGCCTCCCTGCAACAGGAAATTTTCGCGCCGTATTCGTCTGCTAACGCTGCTGCAAACTTATTTTGTCCATTCATCAAATTGTCATAACTACGTGGCAATATATTCCGCTGCGATAAGTGTTCCGGCACGGCAATATATATGCGAAAGTCCGCGCACTTATTAGCGAAATAATATTTACCCGATGCAGATAACATGCTGCACAATCAATTTTCCCGCGGACAATGGTAATCACATAACAAGGGAGTCCGCCCTATCACTCGCGCCCACGGCGCACCTACACAGGGGAACTGCATGTCGAAGACTTTCTACAAGCTGGCCAACTCGGACTTCTTTCAGGATTGGAGCAACGCCAACCTCATCACCACGGACAACGACTGGAGCGGTGTCGAATCGATCGTGGGCTACTCGGGCGCGGGTCTCGTCTCCGGCACCGGGAAAGACCCCAGCCTGGTGACCGCGGACAATAGCGCAAGCGCGACGCCGCAGGTGTTTGCCAACAAGACCGCCACCAGCTTCTCCAGCGGCGGGGTGGCCGAGTTCCAGTCCGCCACCACCCCGGCGGTCGGCGACACCATCGCGATCCAGGGATCGGGTAGCGCCAACGCGCCGCATATCGTGATCTACCTGGACGCGTCGGGCCGCCAGGACCTGCATTTCTCCATCGACCTGCGCGACATCGACGGCACCACCGACAATGCGATCCAGCCGATCGCGATCCAGTACCGCCTGGGCGACAGCGGCCTCTGGACCAACCTCCCCGGCGGCTTCGTGGCCGATGCCTCCACCGGCCCGTCGCTCGCAAACCTGGTGACCCACCTCGAGCTGGACTTGCCGGTCGCCGCCAACAACCAGTCGCAGGTCGAGATCCGCATCATGACCACCGATGCCGTCGGCAGCGACGAATGGATCGGCCTGGACAACATCAAGATCACCAGCAAGCCGATGGCGCCGGATACCACGCCGCCGCTGCTGGCCTCCAGTACCCCGGCCGACAACGCCATCGGCATCGGCCAGGACGCCAAGCTGGTCCTGAACTTCAACGAACTGGTCAAGCTCGGCAGCGGCAACATCACCATCACCGACGGCGCCGGCGACACCCGCGTCATCGACGTGCAGGACGCCAGCCAGGTCAGCGTGTCCGGCCAAACGGTGACCATCAAGCCGACCGATTCGCTGCATACCCAGAGCACCTACCACGTCAGCATCGACAGCGGCGCGGTGAAGGATATCGCCGGCAATGCCTGGGCCGGCACCGGCGACAACCCGATCGACTTCAGGACCATCGCCGACCTCACCCACACCTACGAGATCCAGGGCGCGGGCCACCGCTCGCCGTACGAGAACACCCTGGTCAACACGATGGGCGTGGTAACCGCGATCGACACCACCGGCACCAAGGGCTTCTGGATCCAGGACCCGACCGGCGACGGCGACGACAACACCTCGGACGCGGTGTTCGTGTTCGCGCCGAACTACATCGACAAGGTGCACGTCGGCGACATGGTCAAGCTGCAGGGCACCGTGGTCGAATACCAGGGCAGCGACACCAACAACCTGACCATCACCGAGGTGAGCAACCTGAACTCGCTGTCGGTCATCAGCAGCGGCAACGTGATCGCCCCGGTCATCATCGGCGCTGGCGGCCGCCTGCCGCCGACCGAAAACATCGACAGCGACCACTTCGCGACCTTCAACCCGCAGACCGACGGCATCGACTTCTACGAATCGCTGGAAGGCATGCTGGTCACGATCAAGAACGCGCAGGTCATCGACGACACCTACAAGAACGTGACCTACGTCGTGGCCGACCAGGGCAAGGGCGCCACCGGCATGAACGACCGCGGCGGCATCACCCACAG
>JAEWEK010000175.1 GCA_023389425.1 Pseudomonadota bacterium
CGCCGCAAGGCGATGCTGGAGGACATGGCGATCCTGACCGGCGGCACCGTGATTTCCGAGGAAGTCGGCCTGTCGCTCGAGAAGGCGACCATCAACGACCTCGGACTACGACCGCGAGAAGCTGCAAGAGCGCGTGGCCAAGCTGGCCGGCGGTGTTGCCGTCATCAAGGTTGGCGCTGCGACCGAAGTCGAAATGAAAGAGAAGAAAGCACGTGTGGAAGACGCGCTGCACGCAACCCGTGCCGCCGTTGAAGAAGGCATCGTCGCCGGCGGCGGCGTGGCCCTGCTGCGCGCCCGTTCGGCCCTGAACGTCAAGGGCGACAACCCGGACCAGGAAGCAGGCATCAAGATCGTCATGCGCGCCATGGAAGAGCCGCTGCGCATGATCGTCCAGAACGCCGGCGATGAGCCGTCGGTCGTGGTCGCTGCCGTCCTGGCAGGCAAGGGCAACTACGGCTACAACGCCGCCAACGGCACCTACGGCGACATGGTCGAAATGGGCGTGCTGGATCCGGCCAAGGTCACCCGCTCGGCACTGCAGAACGCAGCGTCGATCGCCGGCCTGATGCTGACCACCGACTGCATGGTCTCGGAAGTCGTCGAAGACAAACCGGCCGGCGGCATGGGCGGTATGGGTGGCATGGGCGGCATGGGCATGGACGGCATGATGTAATTCACGCCGGACTGCTGTACCGGAAAGCCTGCAAGGTTCGCGCCTTGCAGGCTTTTTTCATGGCGCTGTCCGCGTTAAGTGTTGACTTAAGCACGTCGTCCGGCGCAGGCCAAGGCCCATATTGAGCATGTTGGATCGCGGCCGCGGCGAGAGCTGCAAGCACGCACGCTCAGCATGGATTCCGGCCTCCGCCGGAACGACGAATCGCTTTCAACACTTAACGCAGACAGCGCCTTTTTCATTGGCTGTTGACTCAACAATAATGGCAGTGTTACTGTACTATCTGTTTTAGTACAGTTAAACACCGACATGACCTCTCGCGCTCCCCTGATGCTGCAGATCGCCACCGGCGATCCGCGCCCCATCGCCCGCCAGATCGTCGACGGCGTGCGCCGCCTGATCGCCAGCGGCTCCCTGCCCGTCGGCGCCATGCTGCCCAGCGTGCGCGGCCTGGCCCAGCAACTCACCGTCAATCCCAACACTATCGCCAAGGCCTACGCCGAGTTGACCGCCGAAGGCTGGCTCGATGCGCGCGCCGGCCTCGGCCTGTTCGTCGCGGCGCCGCGCCAGCGCCTGTCGGACCAAGAGCGCGGCCGCCGCCTCGACGACGCCGTGCAGCGCTTCGTCGGCGACGTGGTCGGCCTTGGCTACACCAACAAAGATGTCGTGCGCCGCGTCGCCGATGAACTCGACCAATACCAGCCAAGGAAGACCGCATGAGCGACTACGCCATCCGCACCGAAGGCCTCTGCGTACGCTACCAGCGCAAGCAGGCGCTCGACAATCTGAACCTCGCGCTGGAAGCGGGCTGCGTGCACGCGGTCGTCGGCGCCAACGGGGCCGGCAAATCCTCGCTGTTTCGCGTGCTGCTCGGCTTCCAGACGGCGGACGCCGGCAGCGCCACGGTGTTCGGCTGCGACAGCCGCGCCCTCACGCCGGCGCTACGCGGACGCATCGGCTTCGTCAGCGAAGAGCACAGCCTGCCCGGCTGGATGCGGGTCGACGAACTGACCGCGCTGCAGCGCCGCCATTATCCGCGCTGGAACGACGCGCGCTTCGATGAAGTGATCCGCAACTTCAACGTCGAGCCGAAGCAGAAAGTCGGCAGCCTGTCGCGCGGCGAGCGGGCCGGCGTCAGCCTGGCGCTGGCGCTCGCGCAAAGCCCGGAATTGCTGATGCTCGACGAGCCCACGCTGGGCCTGGACATCGTCGCCAAGCGCGCCTTCATGGAATCGCTGATGTTGGCCAACCTGGCCGAAAAAATGACCATCGTCTACTGCTCGCACCAGATGGACGAGATCGAGCGCCTGGCCGACAACCTCATCGTCATGGAACGCGGCGTGCTGCGCTTCGCCGCCCCGCCAGAAGAGTTGTGCGCCCGCGTGCAGTTGTGGGTGGCCGATTTCGACGGCGCCGCACCGGACTTGCGCGACCTGCGTGGCGTCCTGCGCGTGACGCTGATCGACGGCCTGCTGCACCTGACCGTCCTCGATCGAGGCGCCGCATTCGGCGACGAGCTGCGCCGGCTGGGCGCGACCAACGCGCAGGCCATGGACGTCAATCTCGGCAGCGCCATCGACGGCATGCTCGCGCGCGGCCACATCGCGAATCAACCGCTGCCCAAGGCAGCCTGAGGTTACCCATGAAAGAACTGTTCTTCGCCGAGCTGCGGCGCTTCCGCAAGGCCGCGCTGGTCTTCGCCACCGTGCACTTGATACTGCAACTACTGGTCGGCCGCACGCAAAACATCCTCGAAATGAACTCGATAGCGCACAACTTCGGCATTGGCCTGTTCCTGGCATGCGGGATGGCGCTGGGCCTGTACCAGTTCGGCGTGTACCGGCAGCCGGCGCGCTGGATCTGGCTGCTGCACCGTCCGCTGCCACCGGCGCGCATCTTCGGCGCGGTGGGCGGTGCATCGGTGCTGCTGATCGTGCTGGCGGTCGGGCTGCCGGCCCTGGTCGCCCTGGTGTGCACCGAACGCTACACGGCGCGCGTGGTCGACCTGCGCCACTACCTGCTGGCGGCGCACCTGGTGCTGATGTCCGTCACCGGTTGGCTGGCCGGGACGGCCATCATCCTGAGCCGCGCCCGCATGGCCTTCACGGTGCTCGCGCTGCCGCTGGTAATGCTGAGCTACCTGGCAAATGGCGTCACCCTGCTGCTCCCCGCGTTCGCCTGCGTCGCGATCCTCGCGGTGGTGGCCTACGCCTCGTTCAAGCCTGACCGCCATGCACCGCCCGCCAGCGTGGGGCTGACGGTCGCCATGGCCGTGCCGCTGCAGGTCGGGATGTATTGCGCGCTGGGCCTCGGCGGCATGATCCTGTACATGGCGGTGCTGACGGCGACCGGCACGAACCCGCAGACGCGGCCCGTGATCAACCCCGGCGGCGTCTACGCGCTCGTCCACAAGGCCTCGGCCCGGGTGCTGGCGGACAGCATCGCCCAGTCCAGCGATCCGCGCGCGGCGCAGTGGCGTGCCGAGCTGACGCGACGCCCAGCCTCCTTCATCATGCCGCTGGGCCGCCAGTTTCCGGTGCGCGGACAGCCCAGCAATCTCGACAAGGTGAGCTGGACCGACCGCGTCCACTCGATCACCTGGACCTTCAGCCATGACGCCATGCGCTTCCACGGTCAAGACGCGCAAACTGGCGAAGATCGCGGCTGGTTCGGCCTGCACGGCGCCGGCGACGCGCAAGGCTTCCCCGCCGTGCCGGTCATGCCGGGCAACGACATGATTGTCACGCCACGGCAGCTCTACGTCATCGACGAAATTACACGAGTTCCTCGCGCACTGCTTGCGCTGACCGGGGACGAAGTGCTCGTGGGGCCGCTGCGCAGGGTATCGGGCCGTTTCGACTTCTCGCTGACAAACCAGCGCCTGATCGCGCATCCGTCCGTCCAAAACGACGGCAGCCCGGCATCGACCGCGTGGAGCCTTGCACTGCCTGGCCCGCTCAGCGATCTGGATCGGGTCGACATCGCCAACCTCAAGGAGGGAACGCTGCTCTCGTTCGACTTCGGAAAAGCGATGGCGCACGGCGCCAGCGGGTCGGAACAGATCGTCATGTTCGTCGGCGACGACGGCAAGGCGGAGCTGATCGCGCGCCGCCCGCTGGTGCATGACTTCCCTGCCCTGTACGAACACATCGACTGGTGGACTTCGCCGCTGCTGCATGCGGTGGTCTCGCTGAAACAGATCCTGCTCGACCGCGGCGTGGTTCCGGACCAGGGCGACCCCTGGCGCACCGCCGACCTGCGTTATCCGCGCCCGCCGGTAGCCATCGCCGCGGCGCTGCTGTTGGCCGCGCTGTCCGGACTCGGCGCCCACCGCTGGTCGCGCGCCAGCGCGCTCCCGGCGCGCGGCAAGGCAGCCTGGGTTGTCGCCTGTGTGCTGGTCGGCGTGCCCGCCCTGTTCAGCCTGATGGCATTGCAGCCGCGCCCTCCCCGCCAGTACCGGGCCGCGGTTCTCAAGCCAGCCCTCGCCTGATGCCAGGCGGGTCGGCTGTTGCCGCCCGCCTCTTTCTTCGCTATATTGGGCGCCGACCTCCCTCTGGAACCTTGCCCATGACTGCTCCGCGCCTGCTCACTATTCTTGCCTTCGCCTGCGCGCTGCTCGCCTGCCAGAAACAGGAAGCGCCCAAGCCGGCCGCGCCCGCCGCCCCGGTGGTGAAGGAGCCGACGCGCGAGGAAGCGATGAACGCGCTGATGGAGGTGCCGGAGCTGCAGGCCATGTCCGAGCAGATCGAGAAGAAGTCGCACGGCAAGACCCACGGCGCGGTGATCGAGGACGATCCCCAGCCGCGCATCATCGACGGCAAGCCCTACTGGCAGTTCAGCTTCGTCGAGAACGCACCGGACGCGGTGCACCGCCGCGCCAGCTTCCTGGTGGCGAAATCGGGCAAGGAAATCCTGTTCGAGGATCCGCAAACCGACAAGCTGCTGACCCTGCCGGAATGGCGCCGCACGGTGCGCAAGATCGAAGCCAACTGATTCCAGCCGCGCACGCCCTCAGCGGCTCTCCGATGAGCCCTCTGACCGAACTCCAATTCCTCGTAGTTTTGTTGATTTTAAATAAGCTTCGCGTGAACCAGGATGAACGTGAGTGAGACGGGATGGGCCAAATTTGAGGAAGTCCGGTATAATCACCCTTATCGAGGTTTGCTTAGGTGTAGGTGGCCGACAGCCGATCAAGATCCGGAACATCGGAATGGTTTAGCTGATAGCGAGGGTGCAACAAGCTAAACGCCGCCACGAATACTTCGTATCGTGGTCCCACCTGGAGTGGGATACTCAAGAGAAATCTTCGCGCAGAGAAAGCTCCTTCGGGAGCTTTCTTCATTTCCGGCCTGTGTACTCCCCCTTCCAGCAATCCCCCACGAGCTTTGAAAAGTTGAAGGGCTTCCCTTCAGTTACCTTTTTGTAAAGCGCGCTCTCCGGATAGGCTGTTTCCACGAACAGCTTGATGTATTTTTGCTTCCCCTCCGGCTCTTTCTTTTCGATGTGAAGGAAGACGTAGTAGTTGCTGGTAGTCCCGTCCGCCACGATCGGGATGGCCTTATCCATCCGAAGGATGTTGTCCTCAAACGTCTTCAGGACATGGCCGTCCCCAGCAAGCATTTTGCGAATCATCCCCGGTAGAGCTTTCGACAATTCGTATCGTTGCTCACAAAAAATCCTGTTCCTGGGCTGCTGCTTGGACCCATCAGGGACGAAACGATCCGGAGGGATATCTTCGCCCTCAACCGGCGAGCGCGACCAGCAGTGGGACGAATAGTTGACCTCTACCAACACGCGTTTGGATGTGCTCCCAAGCGCGGCGTTCGTATATTCACGGTGTTCTTTTAGGTGGGAAAGATCGAACCTGATACCGTTCAGGAAAAAGGCTTCTTGCATGTAACACTGCCGTGAGGGAAGAAGCCATCATAAGACATGGACCCAGTTTTCACATATGGGACGGCCTGAATAGAGTAGTTTGATTTGACTCAGCTCAAAAGCTTCCCGGTAACGGACGTGCGCCGTGTTGTTGACCCCAGCCGCTGACCGAATCCGCCATCGCCCGCCATCCGCGATGGTGACCACTCCTCCCTCGGCCAGCGGCGCTGGCTAGCTGTCCAGGTGCGAAATCAGCAGCCGCCGTTCGCGCGCCACGGCATCGCTCGCGTTGTGCTCGTCCACCGAAATGCCGACTGACACAATGTCGATCAGCAGCAGCTGCAAGATCCGCGAAATCATCGACAGGAAGGTCGAGCTGTCTTCCGCATGCTCCACCGACAGCACCACGTTCGCCTTGCGCGCCATCGGCGAATGGCCGTTGCCGATGGCGATGATGTCGGCGCCGACGGTGCGCGCCGCATCCATTGCCGCCAGCAGCTCCGGCGCAAGGCCGGAATTGGACACCGCGATCACCACGTCGCCCGGCCGCAGCAGCTCGGCCGCCATTTTCAGCAGGTGGCCGTCGCCGTAGACCGTGGTCGGGATGCGGAAGCGGAAGAACTTGTGCTGGCCATCGAGCGCGACCACGCTGGCGTCGCCCATCGCATAGAACTCGACGCGGCGCGCGCGGCTCACCAGTTCGATGGCGCGGTCCACCGCACGCACGTCGAGCTGGTCGCGGAATTTCAAAATGGCGGAAACCGTATTGTCGATCACCTTGGCCGACAGGTCGTGCGTGCTGTCGCTGCCGCGCACCTGGCTGTGGCGCACCGGGATCGCGCCGGTCAGGCTGCTCGCGAATTTAAGCTTGAACTCCGCCAGGCCCGAGAAGCCGAGCGAACGGCAGAAGCGGATCACGGTCGGCTGGCTCACTTCGGCCATGCGCGCGATGTCGGCGATCGGCTCGTTCAGCACCAGGCGCGGTTGCTCGAGGACCAGCGATGCCACGCGCTGTTCGGCCGGCGTCAAGGTCGGGCGCAACTGGCGCACGCGCTCCATCACTGTGTTGGCGCCCGTGCGGCCGCGCAGGTGCTCCGCCAGGATCGCGGCGACGCCGTGGAAGGCCGGATTGTGCGTTGTGATGACGAAGGTCGGGATGTCCGACAGGTAGGTGGAGAAGCGTCCCTTGGCCTCGAAGCGTGCGCGGAACGGCGAGTGCGCGAACCATTCGCCCATGCGCGGCACGATGCCGCCGCCGATGAAGATGCCGCCGAAGGCGCCCAGCGTCACCGCCAGATTGGCCGCCGCGCCGCCAAGCATCCCGCAGAAGCACTCCAGCACTTCGAGGCACAGCGCATCATTCTGCTCCAGCGCGCCGCTGACGATGTCGGCCGCGCTGCGCGGCGCCACGGTCACCCCATTGCGCTGCGCGAGCGCTTCATGAATCAACTCCATGCCGGGGCCGGAGATGATGCGTTCGTTGGACACGTGGCGCCACACGCGCCATGCGTACTGCAGGATCGCGAACTCGCGTTCGTCGGCCGGCGCGAAATTCACGTGACCGCCTTCGCTGCCCAAGGTGACGAAGCCGTCCTCGGTCGGGATCACGCCCGACACGCCAAGGCCGGTACCGGGGCCGAGAACGCCCACCACGGCTTTCGGCGCGGGCGCGCCGCCGCCCACCTGCATCAGGTCCATCGGCGCCAGCGAGGGAATCGCCATCGCCAGCGCCGTGAAGTCGTTCACGATCAGCAGCGTGGCAAGCCCCAGCTCGCGGCGCACCGCGTCGGTGGAGAATTCCCATGCGCGGTTGGTCATGCGCACCTGGTCGCCGCTGACCGGATAGGCGATCGCCAGCGCCGCGTGCTGCAGCTTGATGTCGGCATGGTCGGCGAGGTAGAACCGCAACAGCTGGACGATGCCGTCGAACTGCGCGCACTTCAGCACCGCGACATGGCGGAATACGCGCGGCGCGATCTGCAGCGCCAGCCGCGCGTGCGTGGCGCCGATGTCCGCGACCAGGCGCGGGCCGTCGGCGAACGCCTCTTGTTCGTTCGCTTCCGCCGCGTTTGCCATCAGTGCGCCTTGCCGAACCAGGCGCCGAACGGCGGCAGCGTGACGCGCCCGCCGTTCGCGCTTCCCGGCAGGCCGTGGCCGTCCAGGTCATCTGCCTGTGCGGCATCCGGCCAATCGAAGCTCACCTGGCTGTCGCCGAGGTTGAACGCGGCCAGCACCGCCTTGTCGCCGGCGAGGTCGCGGCGCAGCGCCAACACCGGTTCCGGCGCATCGAAGAAGGCAATGTCGCCGCGCGTGAGCTGCGGCTGCTGGCGGCGCCACGCGATGAAGCGGCGCGCGAAGTTCAGCGCCGATGCGGGATCCTTGTCCTGCACCGCCGCCGCCTTGAGCAGGTGCGACTTGTCGACGGGCAGCCATGGTGTGCCGGTGGTGAAGCCGGCATTCGGCGCTTCGCTGGTCCACGGCATCGGGGTGCGGCAACCGTCGCGGCCCTTGAACTCCGGCCAGAAGGTGATGCCGTACGGGTCCTGCAGCAGTTCGTAAGGCACGTCCGCCTCGGTCAGCGCCAGCTCGTCGCCCTGGTACAGGCAGGGCGTGCCCTTCAGCGAGGACTGCATCGCCAGGATCATCTTCGCGAACGACGAGGGCGCATTGGCGCCGCCCCAGCGCGTCATCACGCGGATGCTGTCGTGGTTACCGACCGACCAGGAGGCCCAGCCGCCCTTCACGCGCGCTTCGAAATCCTCTACCTGCTTGCGGATGTACGCTGCCGAGAACTCCGGCGTGAGCAGGTTGAAGCTATAGGCCATGTGCAGCTTGTCGCCGTCCGAGGTGTAGTCGGCCATCACGGCCAGCGAATCGTCCGCGCCCACTTCGCCGATGGCGATGGCACCGAATTCGTCGAGCTGCCGGCGGATGCGGCGCAGGTAGTCGATGTTCTCCGGCTGCGTCTTGTCGTACAGGTGGCTCTGCATGCCGTAGGGGTTGACGTCGGTGACGGTGGCGGTATCGCGCCTGGTGGCCGGCGGATTGCTGCGCAGCTGGCGGTCGTGGAAGTGGAAGTTGCACGCATCCATGCGCACGCCGTCGACACCGCGGTCGAGCCAGAAGCGCATGCTGTCCAACTGGGCCTGCTGCACGCCGGGGTTGTGGAAGTTGAGGTCCGGCTGGCTGGTGAGGAAGTTGTGCAGGTAGTACTGGCGGCGCCGGCTGTCCCACTGCCACGAGGAGCCGCCGAACACGGACAGCCAGTTGTTGGGCGGGTTCCCGTCCGGGAGCGGATCGGCCCACACATACCAGTCGGCCTTGGGATTGTCGCGGCTCTTGCGGCTCTCGGTGAACCACGGATGCGCTTCGGCGGTATGCGACAGCACCTGGTCGATCATGATCTTCAGGCCCAGGCTGTGCGCCTTCGCCACCAGCGCGTCGAAATCGGCCAGGGTGCCGAACAGCGGATCGACATCGCAGTAGTCCGAAATGTCGTAGCCGAAGTCCTTCATCGGCGACTTGAAGAAGGGCGACAGCCACACGATGTCCACGCCGAGGCTCGCGATGTAGTCGAGCTTCTCGGTGATGCCGGGCAGGTCGCCGACGCCGTCGCCGTTGGTGTCGAGGTAGCTGCGGGGATAAACCTGGTAGATGATGGCTTCGCGCCACCACGGAGTCTGGGTGCTCTGCATGTGCTTGTCCGGCTGTTACTGAATTGTAGAGAATATACAGCAGCGGGATGCGTTTTACAAATGATGACTCTGCTCAATAATTTTTTGATTTATCCATAAAATTCAACCACTTGGCACAATATAGGCGCGCATGTTGCCAGGCCATAAGTAGTCAAACTACATAATATTTTTCGCCCGTACGGCAATTTTATGTTGCCAACATGGCAGGCTAGGCATAGCATCCCAAGCCATGACTCATGCCCGCTTCGCCGCCCTTCTCGTTTTCGCTTCCGCCTGCGCCCATGCGGAAATCTCCCTCGACGCCTGCGCCGTCGACACGTACTCGGCGCCCCTCTACCGCGCACTCCCGCAGAAGCTGGACGCGCAGGCGGTCTGGCTCGACCGTGGCCACATCAGGTGGCCCGGCGCCGATCCACGGGCGAGCTACAAACTGTACTACTCGCCGAGCGGGATCGTGTGGCCATCCATCGGCCACCACATTCCCTACGCGAGCGCGATCGCGCTCGACGTGTTCGATGGCGAACTCGCAGCGGGCGTCGAGCAGCGCTTCAAGTACGTCGGCGGCGGCGCCGTGCTGGCCGTGCGCGGCGATGATCTCGCCAAAGTCCCCGAACTGCTGCGCAGCCAGGTGGTGCTGGTCGAGGAGAACAGCGACGGGACGGTGCGCGCCGCGACGCGCCTGCAGGCGGCGGGCGCGCTGGACGACATCTACTCTGCCGCCGGCGACTTGACGGGCCTTGGCGCCACGCCATCCGCCGCCGCAACGCAGTTCGCGGTATGGGCACCGACCGCCCGGCAGGCGGCGGTCTGCGTCTACAACAAGGCGGAAGGCGCCGCATCGGCCATCGCGCAGATGAAGTTCGATCCCGCCACCGGCGCGTGGAACGCCAGCCTGCCTGGCGACCTCTCGGGCCGCTACTATCGCTACGCCGTCGATGTCGTCGTCGACGGCATGGGTGTCGTGACCAACCTCGTCACCGATCCTTATTCGATCAGCCTGAGCACGGATTCCAGGCGCAGCTACATCGCCGACCTCGCGTCGCCGGCCTTGAAGCCGCCAGGCTGGGACGGCACGCCGCTTCCGGCAACGGTCAAGGCACAGACCGACATGACGATCTACGAGCTGCACGTGCGCGACTTCTCGATCAATGATCCGACCGTGCGCCCGGCCTGGCGCGGCAAGTACATGGCCTTCACCGAAGCCGGATCGAAGGGCATGCGCCACCTGCGGGCGCTGGCGAAAGCCGGCCTCACCGACGTGCACCTGCTGCCGGTGTACGACTTCGGCAGCGTGCCCGAACATGGCTGCGTGACGCCGGCGCCATCGGGCACGCCGGATGGCGAGACCCAGCAGGCACTCGTGCACAAGACCGCCGGCACTGACTGCTTCAACTGGGGCTATGACCCGTTCCATTTCAACGCACCGGAAGGCAGCTACGCGACCGATCCCTCCGACGGCGCGCGCCGCATCGTCGAGTTCCGGCGAATGGTCCAGAGCCTCCACCGCGCCGGCCTGCGCGTCGGGATGGACGTCGTGTTCAACCACACCTTCGCCGCCGGCCAGAAGGACAAGTCGGTTCTCGACCGTATCGTTCCCGGCTACTACCATCGTCTCGACGCCAAGGGCGACGTCGCACAGTCCACCTGCTGCGACAACACCGCCACCGAAAATCGGATGATGGGCAAGCTGATGATCGATTCGGTGACGCTGTGGGCAACGCAATACAAGATCGATTCCTTCCGCTTCGACCTGATGGGCCACCAGCCGCGCGCCGTCATGGAGCTGCTGAAGAAGCGTGTCGATGCGGCGGCCGGACGCGCTATTCAGCTGATCGGCGAAGGCTGGAACTTCGGCGAGGTCGAAGGCGGAGCGCGCTTCGTGCAGGCCTCGCAGCTGTCGCTGAACGGCAGCGGCATCGGGACCTTCAACGACCGCGAGCGCGATGCGGTACGTGGCGGTTCGGTCGGCGACACCGGCATCGAGATGGTGCGGCGCCAGGGCTACGTCAATGGCTTGCATTACGATCCGAATGCGCAGGCGTCCGGCGGCAGGGCCGAGCTGCTGCGCAGCGCCGACATGGTGCGCGCCGGACTCGCGGGCTCGCTGCGGGGCTATCGCCTTGCGACGGCGGATGACCGCACCGTTCCGCTATCCGCCATCGACTACAACGGCCAGCCCGCGGGCTATGCGAGCGCGCCGGGCGAAACGGTCAACTACGTCGAGAACCACGACAACCAGACCTTGTTCGACATCGGCGTGCTCAAGCTGCCGGCGTCCACCGTCGGCGAAGACCGGGCGCGCGTGCAGGTGCTGGCGATGGCGATCGACGCGTTCAGCCAGGGCGTGGCCTATTTCCACGCCGGGATCGACATCCTGCGCTCGAAGTCGCTGGACCGGAACAGCTTCAACTCCGGCGACTGGTTCAACCGCATCGACTGGAGCTACCGCGACAACTACTTCGGCAGCGGCCTGCCTCCGGCGGATGACAACGGCAAGGACTGGGCGCTGCTCAAGCCGCTGCTTGCCAATGCCGGGATCAAGCCGGCGCCGAAGGATATCGCATTTGCACGCGATGCGTTTCGGGACCTGCTCAAGATTCGCGCGAGTTCGACCTTGTTCAGGATGCGCACGGCGGACGATGTCGCGCGGCGGCTGCGGTTCTTTAATACGGGCTCGCAGCAGGAGCCCACGGTAATCGGGGCGCATCTCGATGGGCATGGGTATGCGGGCGCACAATTCAGCGGGATCACGTATCTCGTCAACGTGGACAAGGTGGCGCATACGGTGGTCGACGAGCAGGCGCGTGGGAAGCGGATGCGGGTGCATCCGGGGCATGTGGCGGACAAGCGCGCCATCAAAGCCAAATTTGATGGCGCCAGTGGAGCGTTCACCGTGCCGGCGCGTACGGCCGTGGTGTTTGTGGAGGGCTAAGGCTCGCCGGCACGTCGTCCCCGCGGAGGCGGAGCCCCATAGACAGTCTCCGAGTCGATTCGCCTCAAATATCCAAGTGCGAAATGAGCATCCGCTTGCGCTCCGACTCCGCCCCCAGGGCCGCTTCTCCGTGGACCCCAAGCGAAATCCCCACCGCCATGATATCGATCAGCAGCAGCTGCAAGATCCGCGAAATCATCGACAGGAAGGTCGTGCTGTCTTCGCTGTGATCCACCGCCAGGCACACGGTCGCCTTCTTGGCCAGCGATGACTTGCTGCTCGTGATGGCGATGACATCCGCGCCCGCCGCACGCGCCTTGTCCACCGCCGCCAGCAGTTCCGGCAGCTGCCCCGACGTCGAAATCGCAATCACCACGTCGCCCGGCCCCAGCAGCTCCGCCGCCAGCGTGAACAGGTGCGAATCGCCATACGACGAGGCTGGAATCCGGAAGCGGAAGAACTTGTGCTGCCCGTCCAGCGCCACCACGCGCGAATTCCCCATGGCGTAGAACTCGACCCGCTTGGCGCGGCGCAGCACGTCGATCGCGCGATCGATCGAGTTCACGTCCATCTGGTCGCGGAAGCGCAGGATCGCGGACACCGTGTTGTCGATCACCTTGGCCGACAGGTCGTGCGTGCTGTCGGTCATGCGCACCTGGCTGTGCCGCACCGGGATCGTGCCGGTCAGGCTGCCCGCGAACTTGAGCTTGAAGTCGGCCAGGCCGGAAAAGCCGAGCGAGCGGCAGAAACGGATCACGGTCGGCTGGCTGACGTCGGCCAGGCGCGCGATCTCGGCGATCGGCTCCGACAGCACCTTGCGCGGATGCTCCAGCACCAGCGTCGCGACGCGCTGCTCGGCAGGCGACAGCTCGCTCTGCAGGTGCTGCACCCGCTCCATCAGCGTGCCCGCACCGCTGCGGCCGCGCAGGTGTTCGGACAGGATGGTGGCGACGCCATATACGGTCGGGTGCGGCGTCATGATGACGAAGGTGGGGATCTGGGCCAGGTAATCGGTGAAGCGGCCCTTGGCTTCGAAGCGTGCCCGGAACGGCGAGGTCGCGAACCACTCGGCCATGCGCGGCACGATGCCGCCGCCGATGAAAATGCCGCCGAATGCGCCGAGCGTCACGGCCAGGTTGGCCGCCGCGCCGCCCAGCATGCCGGCGAAGCATTCCAGCACTTCGAGGCATAGCGCATCCTTGTGCTCGAGCGCGGCGCTGACGATCTCCGCGGCGGATCGTGCAGGCGCCTCGACGCCATTGCGATGCGCGAGCGCACGGTGGATCAGTTCCAGTCCGGGGCCGGAGATCAGGCGCTCGTTCGAAACGTGCTGCCACTCGCG
The DNA here is from genome assembly GCA_023389425.1 of Pseudomonadota bacterium. GTDB lineage: Bacteria > Pseudomonadota > Gammaproteobacteria > Burkholderiales > Burkholderiaceae_D > Telluria. The sequence continues at coordinate 13,518 of JAEWEK010000175.1, forward strand.
CCAGGCGTACTGCAGGATCGCGAACTCGCGCTCGTCGGCCGGCGCAAAGTTGACGTGGCCGCCCTCGGAGCCGAGCGTGATGAAACCGTCGACGGTCGGGATCACGCCCGACACGCCAAGGCCGGTGCCCGGCCCAAGCACGCCGGCCACCGCGTTCGACTGTGCCGCGCCGCCGCCGACCTGCATCAGGTCCTGCGGTTTGAAGCCTGGCAGCGCCATCGCCAGCGCGGTGAAGTCATTGACGATCAGGAGCGTCTGCAGGCCGAGCGCGCGGCGCACTTCCTCGGTCGAGAACTGCCAGTCGCGGTTGGTCATGCGGATCAGATCGCCGCTGATCGGGTTGGCCAGTGCGAACGCCGCGTGCTTGATCTTCGTGCCGGGGTGATGGTCCAGGTAGGCGTGCAGCAGCGGCACGATGCCGGAGAAGTCGGCGCAGCGCAGCACTTCCACGCCGCGCAGCACGCCAGGCGCGATCTCGAGCGCGAAACGCGCGTGTGTCGCGCCAATGTCGGCCAGCAGGCGCGGCCCGTCGCCGTATGCGCTGCGTGTTTGCTTCGGTTCGTTTTCCGGTTCAGTACTCATCGCGCCCTCATGCGGCGCAACGGCGCCGCGAATGGCGGCTAGCATACCATGCCGTAGGGTGGGCACTTGTGCCCACGAGCTTGTAGTGGTGCGTACGCGTGGGCACGAGTGCCCACCCTACTCAATCCTGGGAAATCAACGCGACCGGCACCGGCATCGCAAACTGCACTTTGCCGTCCGCCACCACGGCGCTCTGGCCCGAATACCGCTCGTACACCGCTTGCCCATCCATGAACACCCCTGCCACCGAAATCGGCAGCGCACGGTCGCCCGGCAGATCCAGCGCGATCACGACGCGGTCGCGCACGCCGTCCCTGTCGTAGCTGCGCTTGAAGGTGTACGGACTGGCCGCGATCATCTGGTGCACGCCGGCGCCGACGGCGATGTGGGCATGGCGGAAGCGCCCCAGCCGGGCCCAGTAATCGTGCACGTCGCCCACGCGGTAGCCATTGCGCGGCGTATTGGCCGCCAGTTCGTCCCAGTTCATGAACGAACGCAGGTTTGCATCGCCCTCCGCGCCGTCGACCTTGAGCATGCGCGCCGTCTCGTCGCCGTAATAGATCTGGGCCGCGCCGGGCGCCAGCAGCAGCTTGTTGGCGGCTTCGAAAGGCCTTTCGCGCAGCGGATCGAAGGGAGAGCCGTCGTCGTGCGAGCTCAGGTAATTGAGCACGGAGCGCCCCGCGAGCGGCCCGTTGAGCAGCGCCGAATAGGACGAGAACAGCTTTTCGTAGCCCTGCTTCGCATCGTCCGGCATCGCGAAGTTGATCATGCTGTCGAAGCCCTGGCCGTAGTAGTCGACCATCTCGCCTCCCGCATCGAACTTGCGGCCGCTTTCGATCGCGTAGCCGTAGACCTCGGAGGTCATGTAGAAAGGCCGGTCGCCGACACGCCTGGCGGGATTGGCACGCTTCCACTCCTCGTAGGCCAGGCTGGCCTGCTCCTTCAGCTCCTTCCACACCTCGGGTTCGGTGTGCTTGACGGTGTCGGCACGGAAGCCGTCGAATCCGTATTTCCGCACCCAGTCCGCATGCCACTTCATCAGGTAGTAGCGCGGTGCGCGCGGGTAGCCGGTGCGTTTGAAGAAGGCGTCGAGCTCCTTCACTTCGCGCTCGTAGCGCCCCTCCTTCTTCCACTTGGCCGCGAGCGCCGGCGGCAGCGCGACATCGGTCTTGCTGTCGGTGCGGAAGTCCGGCAGGTTGTCGACGAGCGTGCAGTCGCGCGTGGTCTTGGCGTCCTTGTAGGTGCACTTCGGTCCGGTGCGCACCCAGCCGGCCGGCCACACCGGGTCCAGCGGCGTCACCGGGCCGGTGTGGTTCATCACCACGTCGAGCAGCACGCGCAGGCCCCTGGCGTGGGCAGCGTCCACGAGATCATGCATGTCCTGTTCGGTGCCCAGGTTGGCATCGACGGCAGTGAAGTCGCGCGCCCAGTAGCCGTGGAAGCCGTAGCTCTTGCCGGTGCCTTCGTCGGTGCTGCCATGGATCTGCTCGACCGGCGGCGTGATCCAGATCGCGTCCACGCCAAGGTCGTTGAAGTAGCCTTCCCTGATCTTCGCCGTTACGCCGGCGAGGTCGCCACCCATGAAACCGCGCAGCTTCGCCGCATCGTCCTTGCGCCCGTAGGCATGGTCGTTCGCGGTATTGGCGTTATTGAAGCGGTCCGTCATCACCAGGTAGACGGTCGCGTTCTGCCACGAGAACGGCCTTGCTTGCGCATGGGCGCTGCCGAAGGCAAGAAGGAGCGAGGCGGCAAGAGCGAGTCGTTTCATTCAGGTCCCTTATGATTTTTTATGTGATGACGCTGGGCGCGTCCCTGCCCGTTCGTCGTTTCAGCCCGGAGATCTGCTCCGCGATGGCGGCCAGGCCCGCCAGCGCTTCCTGCGTATCGAGGTCGTGGCGCGAGGGATCGGCCTCATGGCGTTCAAGGTACAGCCGCACCGTCGCACCTTCGGTTCCGGTGCCGGACAGGCGGAACACGATGCGCGAGCCGTCCTCCATCACGATGCGCACGCCCTGGTGCGTCGCGACCGAGCCGTCGACCGGATCGGTGTAGCTGAAATCGTCCGCCAGCGCCACGCGATAACCGTCGATTTCCTGTCCCGCCAGCGCGGCCAGCTTGTGGCGCAGCGCCATCATCACGTCCTCGGCCGCCAGCGCCTCCACTGCCTCGTAATCATGGCGCGAATAGTAATTCCGGCCATAACGCGCCCAGTGCTCGTGCACGATCTCGTTCACGCTCTTGCCGGTCGCGGCGAGGATGTTAAGCCAGAACAGCACCGCCCACACGCCATCCTTTTCGCGGATATGGGCGGAGCCGGTGCCGTAGCTCTCTTCGCCACACAGCGTGACCAAGCCGGCATCCATCAGGTTGCCGAAGTACTTCCAGCCGGTCGGCGTCTCGTAGCACGGTATGCCGAGCGCCTTCGCGACCCGGTCGGCGGCGGTGGAGGTCGGCATCGAGCGCGCGATGCCGGTCACCCCGTCGCTGTAGCCCGGCGCCACCAGCGCATTGGCGGCGATGATCGCCAGGCTGTCGGACGGCGTCACCGCGAGATGCCGCCCGACGATCATGTTGCGGTCGCCGTCGCCGTCCGAGGCGGCGCCGAACTCCGGCGCACTCGCCCCCGACATCAGCGCGATCAGTTCGTGTGCATTGACCGGATTCGGATCCGGATGATGGCCGCCGAAATCCACCAGCGGCACGCCGTTGATGACGGTGCCGGCCGGCGCGCCGAGCATGCCTTCGATGATCGCCTTGGCATACGGGCCGGATGCCGCGCTCATGCCGTCGAAGCACATCGTGAAGCCGCGCAGGAAGAGCGCGCGGATCGCCTCGAAATCGAACAGGCGCGACATCAGCTCGGCGTAGTCCGCGACCGGATCGATCACTTCCACATCCATCTGCTCGATCCGGGCGATGCCGCTTTCGTCGATGTCGACATCGGCCGCGTCGCTGATGCGGTAGCTGTTCAGCGTTTGCGTGTTGGCGTAGATCGCCTCGGTGATTTTTTCCGGCGCCGGGCCGCCGTTCCCGATGTTGAACTTGATGCCGAAATCGCCGTGCGGGCCGCCCGGATTATGGCTGGCGGAGAGCACGATGCCGCCATTGGCGTTGCGCTTGCGGATCACGCAGCTGACGGCCGGCGTGGACAGCAGGCCGCCGCGGCCGACGAATACCTTGCGCACGCCGTGGGCGGCGGCCATGCGCAGGATCGTCTGGATGGCATTGCGGTTGAAGAAGCGTCCGTCGCCGCCCAGCACCAGCGTCATGCCGGTGCAGTCGCCAAGGGTGGCGAAGATCGCTTCGACGAAGTTTTCGAGATAGCCAGGCGTCTGGAATTCGCTGACCTTCTTGCGCAGGCCCGAGGTGCCTGGGCGCTGGCCATTGAACGGGCGGGTCGCTACGGTCTGTATCGTCATGTTCGCTCTCGGTCGTGATGGGCTTGTTGTCAAACCTTTACCATACGACAGGAGCGAAAATGATGGCGCAGGTCTGGCCTAGCGGCCGGCCGCGCGGTCTTCGGTTTTGTCGGTGACGAACAGCGTCAGTACCGCCGCCAGCACCATGCTCGCGCCGCCCAGCACCAGGATCAGGATCGAATGGCCATCGAACAGGTATTTGTTGGCGAAGCCGAGCAGCGTGCCGCTGCAGATCTGCGGGATCACGACGAAGAAATTGAAGAGGCCCATGTAGTAGCCCATGCGCTTGGCCGGCAGCGAACCGGCGAGGATCGCATACGGCATCGACAGGATGCTGGCCCAGGCCAGGCCGACGCCGATCATAGGCACCAGCAACGCCTGTTTGGTGGTGATGAAATACAGGCTGGCCAGGCTGCCGCCGCCGATGGCGAGGCAGACCGCGTGCACCGTCTTGCGGCTGGAGGCGCGCGCGAACACCGGCAGGATGAAGGCGCCGAGCGCCGACACGCCGCTGTACACCGCGAACAGGATGCCGACCCAGTTGCCCGCGTCCTGGAACACGGCCGATTGCGGATCGGTGGTGTGGTACACGTTTTCGGCGATGCCGTTGGTGGTGTAGATCCACATCGCGAACAGCGCGATCCAGGTGAAGAACTGCACGAAGGCCAGCTGCACCATGGTGCGCGGCATGCGGGCGAAGCCGCCGAAGATCTCGCGCAGCGCGACGCCGAAGCTGCGTGCATGCTTGCGCTGGACATTGAAGCTTTCGAGGTCCTCCGGCGGCAGCTCGTCGGCGGTGAACACGGTCCAGCTCACGGCCAGCAGGAACACCGCCGCGCCGACGTAGAAGGAATACCGCACACTGTCCGGGATCGATCCGTTTACCGGCACGTTAGACACGTGCAGGTAATCGGTGAAGATCGTCGGCAGCATCGATGCGATCACCGCGCCCACGCCGATGAAGAAGGTCTGCATCGCGAAGCCGGAGGTGTGCTGCGACTCGTCCAGCTTGTCGCCGACGAAGGCGCGGAAGGGCTCCATCGACACGTTGATCGCGGCGTCCATCATCCACAGCACCGCCACCGCCATCAACAGCGCGACGGAATTGGGCATCAGGAACAGCGCCAGCGCGGCCAGCAGCGCGCCGCCGAAGAAAAAGGGGCGGCGACGGCCCCAGCGCGGGTGCCAGGTGTTGTCGGAGAGGTAGCCGATGACCGGCTGGACCAGCAGGCCCGTGACCGGCGCGGCGAGCCAGAACAGCGACAGGTTGTCCGGGTTGGCGCCCAGCGTGGTAAAGATGCGGCTGGTGTTCGCATTCTGCAGCGCGAAGCCGAACTGGATGCCGAAGAAGCCGAAGCTCATATTCCACAGCTGCCAGAACGACAGGCGCGGCTTGAGCACATTGGTTTGCATTTCCATGAGTGTCCCCGAATGTGGCCTTTTTTAGCAAAGGCTCAGTAAGACTTGCCTGCAGCTTGGTCGCGCCACGGGAAGCGTATCGTGTAGCAAAATAACATGGCGATTTCTAAGTGTCAATTGAGCGATTCCCGTAGTAGAATCGGGAAAACCGTGGCGGCGACATGTGAATTTGTAGTCAAACAACAGAATCGCCACATACACGATAACAAAGACGGAGACACGATCATGCTGCCCATGCAAAGGCGCCTGAGCAAGCCCTTTTACGCGATCCTGAGCCTGCCGGCAACGGCGATGGGCTTCGCTCTGTGCATCCAGATTTCGGCGCTGTCCTGGCTGCTCTCGACCAAATACCATCTCCACATCGACGAAATCGGCGTGGTGTGGGCGGCCGGACCGACCGCCGGCATCCTCGGCCAGATGATCATCGGCCTGATTTCGGATGGGACGTGGTTCTGGGGCGGAAGGCGCCGGCCCTTCATCCTGATCGGCGGCGCACTGGCCGCGCTGTCGGTGTTCCTGCTGCCGCGCATCGATACGGTGGCCGGCCTGCTCGGCACCACCAACCTGCTGTTCGTCGCGGTGATGGTGGCGCTCACGCTCGACATCTCGATCAACATCAGCTTCAACCCCACCCGCTCGCTGATCGCCGACGTCACGCCGGAAGGCGAACCGCGTACCCGCGGCTACACCTGGATGCAGACCATATCCGGCTTCTGGGGCGTGATGGCTTACCTGATCGGCGCTTTCATCGACAACTACGCGCTGATCTCGGCCGGCGTGGTGCTGGTGCTGGCGTTCTCGGTGCTGCCGATGTTCTTCGTCGAGGAGCCGCGCACGCTGGCGCCGGCCGAACGCGAAGCCGCCACCGCGACCGACTGGGGCCAGCTGTGGCGCATCTTCGTCGCGCACGGCTTCACCTGGCTGGGCGTGCAGTCGATGTTCGTCTACATCATCGCATTCATCCAGCAGCACATCGTCGCCGGTGCGGCGGATGCGGCGGCGAGTTCGGGCAAGGTGATCGCGATTTCCTTCGCGGTGATGAACGTGGTCGGCTTCGTGCTGCCGGCGCTGGTGCTGGCGCCGCTGGTGGCGCGCTTCGGCCGGGTGCGCGTGCATGCGCTGTGCGTCGGCGTGATGGCTGCGGCCTATCTTGCCATTGCGCTGGCCGCGCGCACGCCGGGCATGCTGTACGTGCTGATGGCCGCCGTCGGCATCGGCTGGGCGGCCGTGGTCTCGCTGCCCTTCGCGGTGATGAGCGAGAAGGTCGACAGGAGCCGCATGGGATTCTTCATGGGCCTGTTCAACCTGTCGGTGGTGCTGCCGCAGCTGGCCTCGACCAAGGTCGGTTTCGTGCTCGCCGAGTCGGCCGACAAGAGCGTGCTGTTCTACATCTGCGCGGGCTGCCTCGCCGTGTCGGCGGTGCTGTGGTGCGCCGTCAGGGACACGAAGTCCGCCCTGGCGTCGCCGGCGCCGGCGTTGGCGGCTCACTGATACGGGAGACAAGATGAAGAAAATCCTCGCCTTCCTTGGCCTCGCGGCCCTGCTCTGTTCCCATGCCATTGCCGCCGACGCGACGGCGCGCCCGTCGACCGCCGGACCGGGCGTATCGCTGATGCCGGCCAAGCTGGCGATGCCGGGACTGGACCGCGAGCGCCAGCTCCGGATCTACCTGCCGCCGGGCTACGCGACCTCGCACAAGCGCTATCCGGTGCTGTACATGCACGATGCGCAGAACCTGTTCGACGATGCGACTTCGTTTGCGGGCGAGTGGAAGGTCGACGAAACGCTCGACCAGCTGGCGCGCGACGGCAAGCTGGAGCTGATCGTGGTCGGCATCGACAACAGCCCGACCAGGCGAATCAATGAACTCAACCCCTGGGACAATCCGCGCTTTGGCCCGGGCGAAGGGCGGCAGTACATGGAGTTCATCGTCAAGGTGGTGAAGCCCCTGGTCGACCATGCTTATCGCACCCTGCCCGACCGTGCGCACACGGGCATCATGGGAAGCTCGATGGGCGGGCTGATCACGCATTTCGCGATCGAACAGTATCCTCAGGTATTCAGCAAGGCCGGCGTATTCTCCCCGGCCTACTGGACGGCGCCGATGTCGTTTGCCTACGTGGCCGCGAAGCCGCTGCCGAGGGATGCGCGGGTCTACATGCTGATGGGCGGCGAGGAAGGCGACAGCATGGTGCCGGATGCGAGGATGATGGCGGACACGGTGCGGCGCACCGGCCTGCCGAAGGATCACTTCGTGCTCAAGATCGTGCCGGGCGAGCACCACAACGAGGGGTTCTGGAGCAAGCAGTTTGGGGAAGCGGTGCAGTGGTTGTTCGGTCCGGAACCGAAGGCGGTGGCGGCTGCCCGCTGATCCGCACCGTTCAAGCGATCGAATCGTCACGCATCACCACCAAACCAAGCACGTCGTCCCCGCGCAGGCGGGGACCCATGGACCGCGTGCGTGGCTGCGCGTTTTAACGCAGCAGCCCGGTACACTCAGCATGGGTCCCGGCCTTCGCCGGGACGACGGGTGTGGGCTAACAAAGAAAGCGGAATCTTCGACAGCGCATGCCGTCCATGGGCCCCTGCCTGCGCGGGGAAGACGGCTTATTCGAACTTCTGGCGCGGCTTTTTACCGACCGGCTTTTCGTTCAGACGACGCTGCACGCCCTTCTTCGCCGGGCCACCCTTCTTCAAATCAGGCTGTTCGCCATCACGCGTGATGTTCAGGGTCTGCCCCGCAACCCACACCTTCTTCAGGTGCGCCAGCAGGTCATTCGGCAGGTCCGCCGGCAGGTCCAGCATCGTGAAATCGTCGTAGATCTCGATCCGCCCAATGAACTTGGCATCGATATTCGCCTCGTTCGCGATGGCGCCGACGATGTTGCCCGGCTTGACGCCATGGAAGCGGCCGACCTCGATGCGATAAGTCCCCATGCCCGGCTCCGGCGCATGCGCCACAACCCGCTGTTCGCGTTCGCGCTTGTAACCCGGCGCCGCCTCGCCACGCGGCGCGCGCTGGTTGCGTTCTTCCCAGGTCGGCTGCGGCGTCGCGTCGCGGTCGGGCTTGTCCAGCAGCAGCGGCTCGTCGCCGCGCGCCAGCCTGGCCAGCGCCGCGGCGATGTCCACCGCCGGCACATTGTGCTCGCGCTCGTATTCCTCGACCAGCGAACGGAACACCTCCAGGCCGCCAGCCGCCAGCGTCTCCGTGATCTGGTCCTTGAAGCGCGCGATGCGCACCTCGTTCACCGCCTTCACGGTCGGCAGCGACAGCGGCGACACCGGCTGGCGCGTGGCGCGCTCGATGGCCTTGAGCAGCCCGCGTTCGCGCGGTGTGATGAACAGGATCGCCTGGCCGCTGCGGCCCGCGCGTCCGGTACGGCCGATGCGGTGGGTGTAGCTTTCCGGGTCGGACGGCACGTCGAAGTTGATCACGTGGCTGATGCGCTCCACGTCCAGGCCGCGCGCGGCGACGTCGGTGGCGACCAGGATGTCGATCTTGCCGTTCTTGAGCTGCTCGATGGTGCGCTCGCGCTGCTGCTGCGCCATGTCGCCGTTGATGGCGGCGGCCGCGAATCCGCGCGCCTGCAGCTTCGATGCCAGCTCCTCGGTGCCCAGCTTGGTGCGGGCGAAGATGATCATGCCGTCGAACGGCTCGGCTTCCAGGATGCGGGTCAGCGCATCGACCTTCTGCAGGCCGGCCACCAGCCAGTAGCGCTGGGTGATGTTGGCGGCGGTGGTGGTCTTGGCGGCGACGGTGACTTCCTGCGGCTCGCGCAGGTAGGTGCGCGCGATGCGCTTGATCTGCGGCGGCATGGTGGCCGAGAACAGCGCGGTCTGGCGCTCTTGCGGCGTCTGCTGCAGGATCTGTTCGACCTCGTCGATGAAGCCCATGCGCAGCATCTCGTCGGCCTCGTCCAGCACCAGCGTCTTCAGCTGCGACAGGTCGAGCGAGCCTTTTTCGATGTGGTCGATGATGCGGCCCGGCGTGCCGACCACGACGTGGACGCCGCGGCGCAGCGCCGACAGTTGCGGGCCGTAGGCCTGGCCGCCGTAGATCGGCATCACGTGGAAGCCCTTCACGTGCGTGGCGTAGGTCTGGAAGGCTTCCGCCACCTGGATCGCCAGCTCGCGCGTGGGCGCCAGCACCAGCGCCTGCGGCGTGGCCTTCTTCAGGTCGAGCTGCGCGACGATCGGCAGCGCGAAGGCGGCGGTCTTGCCGGTACCGGTTTGCGCCTGGCCCAGCACGTCGCGTCCCTCCAGCAGCAAGGGAATGGTGGCCGCCTGGATCGGCGATGGCGTCTCGTAACCGAGTTCGCGCAGCGATTTCAGTACGGGTGCGGGCAGGTCCAGGTCCGCGAACGTGAGGGAAGTGTCTGACATGATTGGTGCTTCTTGTGCGAAAAGACCGACATCTTACTCGTTTATAGATCTATATGATGTTACTTTCGCAGTGTCAGGCGTTCGACGGGCAGTACTTCCTCACATACTCCGCATGATCCGGCATCACGTTGACGCACTGCTCGACCACGTGCGCCACGCTGCCGAGGTACTCGTCGATCCCGCCCTCGCTCTGCACGTCCACCAGCGGGTGATAGCTCTGCGGATGCAGGTTCTGGCCAGTGAACACCTGCATCCACGCGACTTCGGTGAACAGCTCGTTGTTCACGCGCTGGATGCGGCCGTGGGTGCGGAACAGCTCCATCTTCTCGCGCAGGGTGTCGGGGATCTCCATCGCCGCGCAGGCCTGCCAGAACGCCGCGTCGTCGCGCTGGTTCAGCTTGTAGTGCAGGATGATGAAGTCGCGGATGCGCTCGTAGTGGAAGCGCGACAGCGCGTTGTACGCGTCCACGTCCTTCTGGCTGAAGCCCTGGTCCGGGAAATAATCGAGCAGCATCGACACTGCCGCCTGGATCATGTGGATGCTGGTCGACTCGATCGGCTCGAGGAAGCCGGAGGCCAGGCCGATGGCGACCACGTTCTTGTTCCAGCTCTGCTTGCGCATGCCGGTCTTGAAGCGGATCGGGCGCGGATCGGCCAGCGGCTTGCCGTCCAGGTTCGACAGCAGCACGGCGGCCGCCTCGTCGTCGCTGATGTACTGGCTGCAGTAGACGTGGCCGTTGCCGATGCGGCTCTGCAGCGGAATGCGCCACTGCCAGCCCGACTTGTGCGCGGTGGCGCGCGTGTACGGGGTCCATGCCGGCACCGATTCGCACGGCACCGCCATCGCGCGGTCGCACGGCAGCCAGTGGGTCCAGTCCTCGAAGCCGGTCTGCAGCGTCTGTTCGATCAGCAGGCCGCGGAATCCCGAGCAGTCGATGAACAGGTCGCCCTCGATGCGCTGGCCGCTCTCCAGCACGACCGCGTCGACATGGCCGTCGGCCGGGCGCTGGCTGACCTGGGTGATCTTGCCCTCGATGCGCTCGACGCCGCGGCCTTCGGACAGCTTGCGCAAATGGCGCGCATACAGGCTGGCGTCGAAGTGGTAGGCGTAGGCGATGTCGGCCAGCGGCGAGTTGCCGAGGTCCGAGCGCGGATGCATGAACTTGTTGGCGCGCGATGCGGCGCGCGTGATCGAGTAGTCGGCCAGGTCGCGCGCCTTGCCCTGGGCGTGCGCCTTGTGCCAGTACTGGTCGAAGCCGACCATCCACAGGTCCTGCCCGAGGCGGCCGAAGCCGTGCATGTAGCGGTCGCCGTTCTTGCCCCAGTTGACGAATTCCACGCCGAGCTTGAAGGTGCCGTTGGTGGCTTTCATGAACTCGGCCTCGTCGATGCCGGCGACCGTGTTGAAGCGCTGGATCATCGGGATGGTGGCCTCGCCCACGCCGACGATGCCGATCTCGTCCGACTCGACAAGGCGGATCTTGTAGCGCCCGCGCAGCGCGGTGGACAAGGCGGTGGCGGCCATCCAGCCGGCGGTGCCGCCGCCGACGATCACGATCGTATTCAAGGGTTGCATTCGATGCCTCACAAAGAAAACAACCCCTGCGACCAAGGCCGGCAGGGGTTGTCGTGTTGCCGTTAGTCAGCTACAGGATAACTCAGAACTTGTAGATCGCCTGCAGGCCGTAGACGCGGCCGAACTTGATCGTCTCCACCGTGTTCTTCGGATCGGCCGCATAACGGACGAACGGTGCGTTGGTCCAGTTCTGCACGGTGCCGACGATGGACAGGCCCTTCAGCATGCCGCTGCCGAAGTCGTAGCCGGCCTGGAAGTCGACCGTGGTGCTGGCCTTGATGAAGGTCAGCTGCTCGTTGTCCTGGAAGTCGCTGATCTTGCCCAGGAAGTCGCCGCGATGACGTGCCGCGACCGACGCCTGGAAGCCGTGCGCCTCGTAGTACAGGCGGGCGTTGGTCACCTGGCGCGACAGGCCCGGCAGCGGGATGGTCGAGACGCCGCCGGTATCCAGTACGGTCAGGCCGGTCGTCAGCAGGTTCACCGACGACAAGGTCACCGAGTGGTTGACCGCCAGGCCGAAGCCCTTCAGGTACGGGGTGACGAGCGCGAACGGAATCGACGCGGACAGCTCGACGCCGTGGATGTTGCCGCCGGTGCCGTTCTGCGGCGTGGTCAGGATACCCATGGTCGAGCCGGCGTTCGGGCCGCTGCTCGGCAGCGGGGTCTTGGCCGACAGCAGGCCGAGCGCCGCGAAGTCCACCAGCTTCGGCACCGACAGGATGTAGGTGTCGAGCTTCTTGTAGAAGCCGGCGGCGGCGAAGTAGCCCTTCTCGCCGTTGACGGTGAAGTACTTCTCCCACGACACGTCCAGTGCCTTGGCGCGGAACGGCTCCAGGTTCGGGTTGCCGGCGCCGCCGGACAGGATCGCGCCGCCCGGCGCGCTCGAGTTCAGCGTGACGCCGCCGCCCGGACGCATGTCTTTCATCTGGCCGCGCGACAGGGTCTTGGCGATGCCGAAGCGCAGCATCTGGTCGTACGGCAGCTCAAAGCCGATGTTGGCGCTCGGCAGGAAGTCGTTGAACTTGTGGCCGCCGTTGATGGTGTAGGCCGGGCATGGCTTGCCGGCCGCGCCGTCACACTTGCTGGTGTCGACCACGAAGCCTTGCGAGCTCTGGTTGGTGTGCACGTACTGGCCGCCGAAGTTGCCGCGGTAGTTCAGGCCGAACATCTGGCCTTCCAGGTTGCCCATCGCGTACAGGGTGGTGACCTTTTCGGACACCGCCCAGTTCTTGTCGGTCTGGATCGGCTGGTCGACTTTCGGCAGCAGCGCATAGATCGAACCGAGCGAGCCCTGCGGGTCCCACACCACCACCGGAATGCCCGACTGCGGGGTCACCATGGTGCCGCTGCCCGGCACCTGGGCCGAACCGTAAGGATTGCCGCCCGGGATGATCAGGTTGCCTTCGTTCTGGTCGCGCGACTTGTCGCGGTTGGTCTGGTTGATGCCGAACTCGACGCCGCTGATCGGGCCGATTTCCAGCTCATGCTTGGCGTTCAGGCGTGCCGACTTGACCTTGTCGGTGGTCACGCCGATGGCGACGTAGCCGGCCTGCGGGTTGCCGGTCAGGCCGCCGCCCCAGCCGGCCTGGTCGGTCAGGACCACCGCGTTGCGGTCGGCGTAGTTGAGCGACGAGGTGTAGGTCGGCGACAGATTGCTCTTGCCGTCGAAGCCGGTCCACGAGATGCTGCCGATGTTGGTGGCATTGCCCGGCTGGCCGGCCGTGGTTTCGTAGCGGCTCGAATCGTGGGTGACCTTGGAGCCGGACAGGTCGCCGGTGAAGGTCCAGCCGTTGCTGCGGAACTGGCTGTTGATGCCCCACGAATCGAGCTTGTCCTGGACGTCGTCGACGTGGTTGCGGACGTCGCCCTTGAAGTTCGAGCAGGTGCCCGACACGGCCACGCCGTTGACGATGGTCGCATTGGACAGCACGCCCGGCGGATCGTACGGGCCGGTGCTGCCGCAGATCGCGCCTTCCAGGCCGGTCAGCTTGATGTGGTCGTTGTTCTTGGAGTGGAACAGGTCGACCGTGGTCATGAAGTCCTTGTTGGGGCGGAACTGCAGGATGCCCATCACGCCTTGCTGCTTTTTCGGGATCTTCTGCACGTCGGTCTTGAAGCCGCCCGGCACGATCGCGTTCACGCCGTTGTACTTGGGCGCGCCGGCATCGGTCAGGGTCGGGGTCCAGCCGCCCCAGCCGTCGGCCTGATACTGCTCCGCGCCGCTGTCGGTGAACTTGACGCCGCCGATCGCGAGACCGATGGTGCGGTCGGCGAACTGGTCGATGTAGGTGAGCGAGGTGCGGTAGCCGCTGCCGCTTTCGAGGCCGCCATTGTGCATGCCGGTCTTCTCGCGCTTGTAGCTGGCAGCCAGGGTGCGCTTGCTGAAGTCAAGCGGCATCACGGTGCGCTGGTCGATGGTCGAGGCGATGCCCTGGCCGACCAGGGTCGCATCCGGCGATTTGTAGATGGTGATCGAACCCATCATCTCGGCCGGGTACAGGTCGAACATCACGCCGCGGCCGTCGCCGGAGGTGGCCTGTTCGCGGCCGTTCAGCAGCGCGCCATTGAAATCGGGGGACAGGCCGCGCACGCTGATGTCCGACGCGCGGCCGGTATTCTTGTTGCGCTGCGCGGTCACGCCGGCCAGGCGCGAGATCGACTCGGCCACGGTGGCGTCGGGCAGCTTGCCGATGTCTTCGGCCGAAATGGCCTCGACGATCGAGTTGGAATTTTTCTTGATCGAGATCGCCGCTTCGATACCGCGGCGGATACCGGTCACGGTCACCTTGGAAATCGGCTGGCCGTTGGAGTCGAGTGCCTGCTGGCTGTCGGACTGCGGCGGCGTGGCGCTGGTGCTGTCCTGCGCGTACACGTTGGCGCTCATCGCCAGGAATACCGCGCAGCCGGCAGCGACCGGGCTCAGCTTGAACACAAGCTTGCCGTCGATGGTGGCGACGCGCTTGTTTTTTAGAATTTTCATTTGTCCCCTCAAATTCATCAGAAACGGATTATTTTCCCGAAACTACAGCCGGCGCGGCCAAAACACGGGAGCCCGATGCACACGTCAGCTTCAACGCTTGTGAAGATGATGTACTAAAACTAGATGCACTGTCAACGCGACGTGTTCTCGGATAACATGTGACGTAGGAATTCTGACACAGCCCTCTATGGAGCGATGAGAGAAGCGTTGTATTCGGGCTACAATTCGGGCAGCTCGACCATGTAGTCGTACTACAAATCGCTCAAATTTCACCAATATTGCTCAGATGCACCAAAATGGTGCATGCGAAACGGGAGACAGTGATGTTTTGCATCCACAAAAAAGGGGCCGGCCTGCTGCTGGCGCTCGCCTTTGCTTCGGCCCGGGCCGCGACGGCGCCGGCCATCGACCACCTCGAACCGCCGTTCTGGTGGGCCGGGATGCACGACAAGAACCTGCAGCTGATGGTGCACGGGGAGCGCATCGCCGACCTCGAGCCGGCGCTGTCCTATCCCGGCGTACGCATCGCGGCCGTGACGCGGGTGGCCAACCGCAACTACCTGTTCATCGACCTGGTGGTGGATGCCGGCGCCAGGCCGGGCAGCTTCGACATCGACTTCAAGGGCGCGCGCCGCGACAAGGTGCGCTACACCTACCGCCTGCTGCCGCGCGCGCCGGGGTCCGCGCAGCGCCAGGGCTTCAGCGGCGCGGACGCCATCTATCAAGTGATGCCGGACCGCTTCGCCAACGGCGATCCATCGAATGACAGCCTGCCGGCGCTGGCCGACAAGCTCGATCGCGCCAGGGACCATGGCCGTCACGGCGGCGACATCCAGGGTATGGTCGACCATCTGGACTACATCGCCGGCCTGGGCTTCACCCAGCTGTGGCCCACGCCGCTGGTCGAAAACGACATGCCGCAAGCCTCCTACCACGGCTACGCCGCCACCGATTTCTACAAGATCGACCCGCGCTACGGCAGCAACGACGACTACCTGCGCCTGTCGCGCGAGGCGCGCAAGCGCGGCATCGGCCTGATTCAGGACGTGGTGCTGAACCATATCGGCGTCAATCACTGGTGGATGAAGGACCTGCCCTCGCCCGACTGGATCAATTACGGCGGCAAGTTTGCCGCCACGCGCCACCATCGCGTCGCCGTGCAGGACCCGTACGCCGCGAAGGAAGACGCCGAGAACTTCACCCGCGGCTGGTTCAGCGAAGGCATGCCGGACATGAACCAGTCCGACCCCAGGCTGGCCAACTACCTGATCCAGAACAGCATCTGGTGGATCGAGTATGCGGGCCTGTCGGGCGTGCGCATCGATACCTTCAGCTATTCCGAGGGCCGCTTCCTCAGCCAGTACACGCGGCGCCTGATGGCCGAGTATCCGCGCCTGAACATGGTGGGCGAGGAATGGAGCATGCTGCCGCCGGTGGTCGCGCACTGGCAGCGCGGCAAGCGCAACCCCGACGGCTACAGCACCTCGATGCCGAGCATGATGGACTTCCCGCTGTCCGACGCGATGCGCACCGCACTGTCCGGCACCAGGGAAATCTACGATACCTTCAACGAGGTCTACGAGACGCTGTCGCTGGATTACCTGTATCCGGATCCGTCCAACCTCGTCCTCTTCGACGGCAACCACGACATGCCGCGCATGTTCAGCGTCGTCGGCGAAGACGTCGACAAATGGAAGATGGACCTGGTGTTCGTGATGACCATGCCGCGCATCCCGCAGTTCTACAGCGGCGACGAGATCCTGATGACCAGCACCACCAAGGGCCGCGACGATGCCAGCTACCGCCGGGACTTTCCGGGCGGCTGGGCCGGCGACAAGGTGAATGCCTTCACCGGGGCCGGCCTGCCGCAGCGCCAGCGCGCGTCGCAGGACTTCGTGCGCAAGCTGGTCAACTGGCGGCGCGGCGCCGGCGTGATCCATCACGGGAAGCTGATGCACTACGCGCCCGAGAACAATGCCTACGTCTGGTTCCGCTACGACGACCACGACAAGGTGCTGGTCGCGCTGAATGCCAGCGACAAGGAGAACGCGCTGCCGGTCGCGCGCTTCCACGAGATGCTGGCGGGCGTGGCGTCCGGCGTCGACGTCCTGACCGGGAAGACCTATGACCTGTCGCGCACCTTGACGCTGCCGCCGAAATCGTCGGTGATCCTGCAGCTGAAAGCCGCGCCATGAAGCGCGCCGCCGTCGCGCTCGCGCTTGCGCTCTGCCTGCCGCTGCACGCGGCCGAACGGCCGGGGGTGGACGCCTTGTTCGACCAGATGGCGATCGCGGTGCCGGCCGGGCAGGTGTCGCGCTTCGTCGCCGGCGACAATCTCGCCGGCTATTACGAAGGCTTCACGCACAGCGTCGGCAAGGGCGAAGGCTATGTCTTCAAGAGCGGAACCGTATGGCGCGACTATGCGACGCTGGTCGATGGCGCCCTGAACGAGCGCACGCAGGCCGCGGAGGAAGTGCTGCCGTATGGGCACCGCCTGCGCTTTGCCAACGGCGCGACCGAGGAGATGGCCGTGCTGTCGAAACAGCAGGCGCTGGCGATCAGCGTGACCAGCCCGGCGCTTGCCTCGCTTGCGGTGCGGCCGCTGCTGGCGAGCGCCGGTACGGTGGAACGTCGCGACGGTGTGCTGGTGGTGGCGCCGGGCCCGGGCGCGTCGATGTACATGGCGCTGGCGGCAGACCAGGCAGTCACGTACGACGAGCTGACCATCCGCAGCGCCGGCGCCGCGCGCAAGCTGACCGTGGTCGCGGCGTTTGCCCCCACTGCCGACGAGGCCGCGAAGCGCGCATCCGAACTGGCGCAGGGCGATCCGATCGGCGACGAGAAGCGCAAGCTGCATCGCATCCTCACACGCAGTTGGCTGCAAACCAGCGACGCGCAATACAACAAGGCGCTCAACTGGGCCAAGGCCGCGTCGAACCTGTTCGTGGTCGAGGAATACGGCGCCGGCATCTGGGCCGGGCTGCCGTGGTTCCGCGAGAACTGGGGTCGCGATACCTTCATCGCCTTGCCCGGCACGCTGCTGGTGTCGGGCCGGTTCGACGAGGCGCGGGCGGTGCTGGCCAATTTCGCGCGCTACCAGAACCTCGGCGAAGGTCCCGAATACGGACGCATCCCCAATCGGGTCAAGCCGGGCGAGATCATCTACAACACGGTGGACGGCACGCCGTGGATGCTGCGCGAGGCGCTGGAATACGTGCGCTACACCGGCGACCGCGACTTCGCCGCGCACATGTACAAGCTGGCCGTCCCCTACTTCGACGGCGCGATCGCCAATTACCTCGACAGCGACGGCCTGCTGCGCCACGATTCGGCCGACACCTGGATGGACGCGCGCATCGAAGGCAGGCAGCCATGGTCGGCGCGCGGGCCGAAGGCGGTGGAGATCCAGGCCCTGTGGTACACGGCCCTGCGGTCCGGCGCGTGGTTCGCACGGCAGGCCGGCGACGAAGCACATGCACGCGCATGGACGGCACTGGCGCAGAAGGCGCAGGCCGGCTTCCTGCGCACATTCTGGGATGGCCGCACCATGGCCGACCGCCTGCGCGAGGACGGCAGCCGCGACACCAAGCTGCGGCCGAACCAGCTGATGCTCGACACGATTCCCTTCGACGACTTCGTGCCGCCGCAGGTGCAGGCGGCGGTGCTGAAGAATGCGGTCTCCGGCCTGCTCTACCCCTACGGTATCGCATCGCTCGGGCAGGACGAGCCCTACTTCCATCCGCGCCACGAGAATCCGGACTTCCACCACAAGGACGCGGCCTACCACCAGGGCACGGTGTGGGGCTGGAACGCGGGCTTCACCGTCACTGCGCTCGATAAATTCGGCTACCAGGACCTCACATTCCGGCTGAGCCAGAACCTCGGCGACCAGATTCTTCAGCTCGGCACGCTCGGGAACATGAGCGAGCTGCTGGATGCGCTGCCGCATGAAGGGGGCAAGCTCAAGCCGTCCGGCACGTTTGCCCAGTCGTGGAGCGTGGCCGAGTTCGCGCGCAACGGCTATCAGGATTACGTCGGCTTCCGCCCCGACCTGGTCGAAGGCATACTCGGGTTCATGCCGGCGATTCCGCATGCGTGGAGCAGCTTTTCCGCCGTTCTTCCCTTCGGCCAGGACGAATCGCTGGCGGTGGAATTTTCGCGCAGCGGGAGCAAGGAGCGCTGGACCTTTTCGCTGTCGTCACACAAGCCCTACCAGGTCCGCATCGCGCTGCTCGCCAGCGACAAGAGCCGGCACCGGAAGACACTGGCGCTTGTGCCAGGCACGCCGGTGACCATGGAAGTGGATGAGAACAAGCCAGGCGGCGCGCCGGTACAGGCATCGTATGCGCGGCAGATCGGCGGGTTGCGCTTCGTGACCCCGAAAGCCTACCGCCCTGGTGATTTTCCGATGCTGCGCTCGAACGATGCCTTGAAGGGTATCGTCGAACGCAATGAATATCGTTGAGGTGCACATGAACGCATCACGCTGGCTGCTCGGCGCGGCCTTGCTCTGCGGGACGGCGATGGCTGCCGCCCAGCCCGGGCTTTACGTACGCGGCGGCTTCAATGGCTGGGGCATCGACAATCCGCTGATCGCGCAGGGCAAAGGCATCTACCACGCCGACATCCTGCTCAGCCCCGGCTACCACCCCTTCAAGGTCGGCAGCCGCGACTGGAGCGCGGAATGGGTGATCGATCCCGCCGCCAGCGTGACCGTCGCGCCGGGCGCCGCCTACCGCATGGACACGCATCCGGGCCCGGAAGACTATCTGTTCGTGAAGCAGACCGCGACATGGCGTTTCAGCGTCGACGCCAGCGACCCGTCTGCACCGAAGCTGTCGGTGACGCGGCTGGAAACGCCGGCGGCAAGCGCATCCGCCGATCCGCACGCCGGCGCAAAGATCACCGCCGAACTGCGCTTCGCCAGCTGGGACGGCAGGCAGGAAACCGCGCGCTTTTCGACGGACGATGCGCCCGGGGCGCCGCGCGGCTACACGCAATCGACCAGCATGCAGCTGCGCGAGGCCGGCCCGCAGTTTGTCCGCTACCGCGAATCGGCCGAGCTGCCGCGCGTGCGCAGCGGGAACCTGGCCTTCGATGCGCTGTTCGCGCTGGCCGGCAGCGAGATGCGGCAGGATTCGGTGCACGAAATCAGGGACGGCAATTACAACGGCGGCGCCGCCATCGCCTGCGACTGTTTCGAGACCGGCGAAAAGTGGCACTACGTGTGGACGCGCGACCTGTCGTACGCCGCCGACCTCGGCCTGGCGATGCTCGATCCGCAGCGCGTGCGCAATTCGCTGCTGTTCAAGCTGTCCGGCTGGCGCGGCGGCATGGCCAGGCCGGAACGCGCGGCCGGCACCGGCGACGGCCTGCAAATCGTGCAGGACACCGGCAGCGGCGGCAGCTGGCCAGTCAGCACCGACCGCGTGGCCTGGGCCTACGCGGCCGAGAAAGTGCTGCACGCCCTGCAGCCGGCCGAGCGCGGCGCGTTCGCGGAGACGGCGCTCAAGGCGCTGTCGAACACCGTCGAGAACGACCGCATCGCGGCCTTCGATACGGCCACCGGCTTGTACACGGGCGAGGAATCCTTCCTCGACTGGCGCGACCAGACCTACGCTGCGTGGATCCCGAATCAGCTGTCGTGGATGGCGAGCTCGAAGGCGCTGTCCACCAACGTCGGCCACTACAAGGCCTTGACGCTGGCGGCGCAGCTGGCGCGCGAGTCCGGCGACGCGGCGCGCGCCGGCCGCTACGAGCGCTGGGCCGCCGCGCTGAAGGCTGCCATCAACAAGCAACTGTGGCTCGACGACGCAGGCCTGTACAGCAGCCTGACCGCCGGCCACTTCGATGGCGCGCCGATGCACAAGTTCGACTGGCTCGGGCAGGCGCTGGCGATCGATACCGGCATCGCCGACCCGGCGCGGGCACGCAGCATCCTCGCCCACTATCCACATGGCCCGATGGGCGCGCCGGTGATCTGGCCGCAGCAGCAAGGCATGCCGGTCTACCACAACCGCGCGATCTGGCCTTTCGTCACTGCCTACGGCCTGCGCGCGGCGGCCCGCACCGGCAACGTGAGCGTGGCCGATGCGGCCTACGACACGCTGATGCGCGGCGCCGCGCTCAACCTGTCGAACATGGAGAACCTGGAATGGCTGAGCGGCCAGCCGCTGTTACTGGACGAGGCGCATCCCTCGTTGATCGGCCCCGTCATCAACTCGCGCCGCCAGCTGTGGTCCGTCGGCGCCTATCTCGGCATGGTGATCGAGGATGTGTTCGGCGTGAGGCCGGCCGCCAGCGGAATCGCGCTCAAACCCTTCGTCACGGCCAGGCTGCGGCGCGAATCTTTCGCCGGATCGAACGAGGCGATGCTGGAGAACCTGCGCCTGCAGGGCAAGCGCATCGCGCTGCGCCTGCATCTTCCGCCGGCAAGCGAGGCCAATGGCTACTACCGCGTCGGCGGCGTCACGCTGAACGGCGTGGCGGCGGGCGCGGAGATCGCATGGCAGGAGCTGAAGAACGACAACCGCATCGACATCCAGCTGGCCGAACTGATACCAGGCGATCAGGAGATTCGCCGCGTGAACGCCAATCCTTACGAAGAATCGCCCGCCGTGTTCGGGCCGCCCGATCCGTCGATCACGAAGCTCGAACGCAAAGGCAAGCGCGTGGTGCTCGGCTTCGATGGCGGACCGGCGCTCGACGTCTATCGTGACGGCAGGCTGGTCGCCGCCGACATCAAAGGCCAGCGGTGGATCGACGATCACGCCACGCCTGCATCATGCTACGCGGTGGTAGCCAGCTACCCCAACGGCAACCGCAGCCACCACAGCATGCCGCGCTGCCTCGACAAGGGTATCGAGGTCGCGGTCACGGACCCGCGCACGCAGTCCAACGTAGCGCTGGCCCGGCCCGGCGAGCGCTTCCCGCTGCCGCACATCGGCGGCTGGGGCGGCCCGGCGGACAGCTTCAGGGTCGATACCGTCCACGTGCCGCAAGCCGGCCGCTACGCGCTCCAGGTGAGGTATCACAACGGTGCGAACCAGATCAACCTGGGCATCAGCGGCGGCGTCAAATGGCTGGCGGTGAAGGACCTGCGCGGGCGCATCGTCGCGCAGGGCGTGGTGCAGCTGCCGCATGCGCCGATCGCGAAGAAGGATACGCCGACCGCGCTCTCGACGCCGCTGTATGCGCGGCTGAAGGCGGGGCGCTATCTGCTGGAGCTGTCGGACTTCTTCAATATGAGTTACCTGCAGAGCAACAGCAGCTTCAGCGCCGCCGGCGGTGTCGAAGGCCCGTCGAACCGCTTCGATATCTACGGCGTGCGCCTGCAACGCCTTCCCTGACGGTTCAGGCGGCGCCGAGGACGGCGACGTAGAAGTTGGTGCCGGGGTCTTCCGGCGTCAGGTGCATCACGCACTTGAAGCGCAGGCCCAGCTTCTGCAGCAGCGCATTCGACGCGGCGTTGGCCGGCGCCGTGATGCCGGCCAGGCGCTCGATGCCGAGCGCACGCGCATGCTCCACCGTCGCGCGCGCCGCCTCGTAGGCATAGCCGCAACCGCGGTATTCGGGCAGGAAGGCGTAGCCGATGTCGACGTCGACCAGGGTCTCGCGCTTGATCAGGCCGCACATGCCGACCGGGACGCCGCTCTCCTTCAGCTCCACCACGTACATCGAATGTCCATAGCGCGCCTGCATCGCGACCGGCCCGTCGGCGATGTAGCGGCGCGAATCGTCGAGCGTGCGCACGCCGCGATCGCCGATGTTCTCGATGAAGGCCTGGTCGTTCAGCAGCGCGAGATGGAAAGCGGCGTCCGCGTCATCCAGCGTGATGGTGCGCAGCCGCAGCCGCTCGGTTTCGACGATGTTCATTCCTGTCCTGTCGTTGCAGCGTTGGTCCGGCGATTCTATAGCATCGGGGCCGCTCACCTGCCGATCCTGAAGCTCGCCTCACCCGGGCGGCCGGGAAGGTTGAGACTCGCCCGCGCGGACGGCGACTCGGCCACCACCTGCCCGCGCCGGATCACGAAACGGCGCGCCGCGCGCAGGCGGATCGCCTCGACCGGGTC
Source organism: Pseudomonadota bacterium (assembly GCA_023389425.1). Taxonomy (GTDB): domain Bacteria; phylum Pseudomonadota; class Gammaproteobacteria; order Burkholderiales; family Burkholderiaceae_D; genus Telluria. Next base: position 35,949 of record JAEWEK010000175.1, read on the forward strand.
GCCGGCATCGAGCACGACCAGGTCCGCATTGCAGCCGGGCGCGAGACCATAGCCTTCCAGGCCGAGGATGCGCGCCGGCGTTTCGGTCACCGCCGCGAAGCACTGCCGCATCGCCTCCTGCCCGGTCATCTGCGCCACGTGCAGGCCCATGTGCGCCACCTCCAGCATATCGCCGGAACCCATGCCGTACCACGGGTCGAGCACGCAGTCGTGGCCGAACGCCACCGGCACGCCGGCTGCCAGCAGCTCCGGCACGCGGGTCATGCCGCGCCGCCTGGGATAGGTATCGTGCCGGCCCTGCAGCGTGATGTTGATGAGCGGGTTGGCGATGGCGGCCATGCCGGATTCCGCGATCAAGGGCAGCAGCTTGCTCACGTAGTAGTTGTCCATCGAATGCATGGAGGTCAGGTGCGAGCCGGCCACCCTGCCCTGCAGGCCGAGGCGCTGGGTCTCGCAGGCCAGCGTTTCGACGTGGCGCGACAGCGGGTCGTCGGTCTCGTCGCAGTGCATGTCCACGCGCAGGCCCTGGCTGGCCGCGAACTCGCACAGGATGCGCACCGATTCCGCGCCCTGCGCCATGGTGCGCTCGAAGTGCGGGATGCCGCCGACCACGTCCACGCCCATCGCAACGGCGCGCTTGAGATTGTCGAACGCGGATGGGCTGCGCAGCAGGCCGTCCTGCGGAAAGGCCACCAGTCGCAGGTCGAGGTAGGGCGCGACCCGGCGCTTCACGTCGAGCAGCGCCTCCACCGCCAGCAGTCGGTCGTCGCACACGTCCACGTGCGAGCGGATCGCGAGCAGGCCGCGCGCCACCGCCCAGTCGCAGTAGCGCAGCGCGCGTTCGACCAGCGCGTCCTGCGTCAGCTGCGGCTTCAGTTCGCCCCACAGCGCGATCCCTTCCAGCAGCGTGCCGGATGCGTTCACGCGCGGCTGGCCGTAGCTGAGCGTGGAATCCATGTGGAAGTGGGCGTCGACGAAGGGCGGCGTCACGAGGTCGCCGCCGGCGTCGATCTCCGCCTGGCCCGAGGCGGGCAGCCGCGGCTGCAGCGCCGCGATGCGTCCGCGCGCGATGCCGATGTCGATGCCGCGCCGGCCGTCCGTCCGGCAGGGTCGCGTTGCGAATCACGAGGTCCATCTTGCGCTCCGGTAGGTTCTTGTCAGCCATTGTAAGCACGGCAACATATGTCCATGCAAACGAACAAATGTTGCGTCGCAAGATATTATGGCGACAAGACCACAAATCGTGCTTTTCAAGCCATGAAAACACCGATACACTAGAAAATATTGCAGCGCATCATAACCTTACGACGAGGAACTTATGATTTCATTCTCCGAACAGTTCTCCGCAGCACGCAAGGCACAGGTCGACCACCAGATCGAATTCATGCGCGCCCTGACGGCGCAGGCGGTTGCGACCGCCGGGCAGGTGCTGGCCCTGAACATCAATACCTCGCGCGAATCGGCCGCCCGCACCGCCGACACGGTGCGCCAGATGTGCGCGATCACCGACCCGCGCGACCTGTTCACGCTGGGCGCGCACACGCAGGAGCAGCTGTCGTCGCTGTACAACTACGGGCGCGAACTGATGAACATCGCGGCCGATGCGCGCCTCGGGCTCACCCGCCGCGTCGCCGGGCAGCCGGCGCCGCAGCCGCAGGCCGACGCCGCGCCTCTGCAGCCTGCCGCGCCCGAAGCGGCAACGGCGCCGGTGGTGGAAGTGGCGCCGGAAGCCGAAGCCGTACCCGCGCAACCGGAGATCGCAAGCGCCGCCGTCCCGCGCACCAAGGCCAAGCCGATCGCGCGCGCCGTCGGCAAGGTGGTCTACGCGCACGCCTCCGCCGAAGTGCCGCATCCCGCGGCCGCGCCGATCGACGAAGCCGGCGCCACTGTCGACGGCCTGGTCGAAGTGAAACCACGCCAGCCGCGCGCCGCGAAGGCACAACGCAAGAAGTAGCACGGCAAAGGCCTGCGCGGCCCTGTCAAAAATAGTAAATTAGCGGGCTTCGGCCCGCTTTTCCGTTTTGCGGGCGGCACCAACAAGGAATAACAATGAGTCTAGCAAGGCTGGTCGGCGGCTTCGTGCGCCGCCACTGGCGGAACTACGTGTCGTCGGCCTTCATGCTGTTCGGCGTGGCGCTCTGCACCGTGTGGATCCCGCGGAAAGTGGGAGCGATGATCGACGGCCTGTCCGCGCACGGCATGTCGAACCACGAGCTGCTGGTCCAGATCGCGCAACTGCTCGCGCTGGGCGTGGCCATCTACGTGCTGCGCGTCGGCTGGCGCACCGTGCTGTATGCCGCTGCCTACCAGCTCGGCGTCGAACTGCGCACGCGCCTGTACAGGCGGCTCGCGGCGCAGGGCCCGGCCTTCTACCAGCGCCAGCGCACCGGCGACCTGATGGCGCTGGCCACCAACGACATCGATGCGATCGAAATGGCCGCCGGCGAGGCGATGCTGGCCGGCTTCGACGGCACCTTGACCCTGGTGATGGTGCTCGGGATCATGGTGCTTGGCGTGGACTGGCGCCTGACGCTGGTGGCGCTGCTGCCCTTCCCGCTGATGGCGCTCGCCTTCTGGTATATCTCGGGCCACATCCATACCGCGTCCACCGATTCGCTCAAGCGCTTCTCCTCGCTCAACGACCACGTGCAGGAAACCCTGTCCGGCGTGCGCACGCTGCGCGCGCTGGGCCTGGAGCAGCGCAGCGCCAGCCAGTTCGCCGAGCTGGCCGCGCGCGCCTCCGACGCCAGCCTCACCGCGCAGAAATGGGAAGCTGCCTACGAGCCCGCGGTCGGCCTGACGCTGACGGCCGCCAGCGCCCTGACGCTGGGCCTGGGCGGCTACCTGGTCTGGAACCACCAGCTGACCATCGGTTCGCTGACCAGTTTCAGCATGTACCTCGGCCAGCTGATCTGGCCGATGTTCGCGGCCGGCTGGGTGCTGTCGCTGATCCAGCGCGGCAAGGCGGCGCTGGCGCGCGTGCAGCCGATGCTCGATGCCCCGCTCACCGTCGCCGACGAGGGCAGGATCGACAAGGTCGGGCGCGGTGCGCTGGCGCTGTCGCAGCTGCGCTTCGCTTACGGCGAATCCGGCAAACCCGCGCTCGACAAGGTGTCGCTGGTGCTGGAGCCGGGCCAGACGCTCGGCCTGGTCGGCGCCACCGGCTCCGGCAAGTCGACCCTGCTGCGCTTGCTGCTGCGCCAGGCCACGCCGCAGGAAGGCACGGTCACCTGGGGCGGACACCGGCTCGAAGAATACCGCCTCACGGCGCTGCGCTCCGCGATCAGCTGGGTGCCGCAGGAGTCCTTCCTGTTCTCGGCCAGCATCGCCGAGAACATCGCGCTGGGCCGCCCGTCGGCCACGCGCGCGCAGATCGAGCACGCCGCCAGCATGGCCGCCATCCACGACGACATCCTGCGCTTCCCGCAGGGCTACGACACGCCGGTCGGCGAAAAAGGCATCACCCTGTCGGGCGGCCAGCGCCAGCGTGTCGCGATCGCGCGTTCGCTGCTGGCGGACAGCTCGCTCCTGCTGCTCGACGACGCGCTGTCGGCGGTGGACACCGGCACCGAAACGCGCATCCTCGAGCACCTGGCCGAAGTGCGCCGCACGCGCCCCGAGCTGGCCGCGATCATCGCCAGCCACCGCCTGTCGGGCGTGGTCAACGCCGACCGCATCGTCGTGCTCAAGGAGGGCCGCATCGTCGAATCGGGCACCCACGAACAACTGCTCGCGCTCGACGGCTGGTACGCCAGCCAGTGGCGCTACCAACAACTGGAGGCCAGCCTCGATGCAAGCTGATACTTCGCACCAGGGCATCCGCAACCAGGCCGGGCAAGCCGCGCGCCTGCTGCGCCGCGCTGCCTGGCCCGACCGCGCGCACCTGTGGTGGGCGATCCTGTGGCTCGTCGTCTCGGCCGGCCTCGAGGTGCTCGGCCCCCTGCTCGGCAAGAAGCTGATCGACGATCACCTGCTGCCGCATCACCTGGACTGGACCCGCATGTGGCTGCTGCTGGCCGGCGTGCTGCTGTTCGGCTGGAGCGCGTCGTGGCTGCGCTACCTGCAGCTGGTGCGCCTGTCGGGCCTGGCGATGCGCTCGGTGCAGCGCCTGCGCGAATGGGTGTACGGCCACGTGCTGCGCCTGCCGATGGCTTTCTTCGACCGCGCCATCACCGGCCAGCTGGTCAGCCGCGTCACCAACGATACCGAAGCGGTCAAGACCCTGTACATCCAGGTGCTGTTCGTGATCCTCGACAGCGGCATCGTCCTGGTCGGCACGACGGCGGCGATGGCCTGGCTCGACTGGCGCCTGATGCTGATCGTGCTCGCGCTGGTGCCGGCGGTGCTGGGCATCGTGTGGCTGTACCAGCGCCTGTCGGCGCCCGCGGTCACGCGCGCCCGCGCCCTGCGCAGCGACATCAACGGCCAGATGGCCGAATCGATCGGCGGCATGAGCGTGCTGCAGGCGAACAACGCGCAAGAGCGCTTCGCCGAACGCTTCGCAGGCACCAACCGGGCGCACTACAAGGCGCGCCTGTCCGAGCTGCGCGCCAATGCCCTGCTGCTGCGGCCCGCGCTCGACTTCCTCAACGTGGTGCTGCTGGCGGTGGTCATCTTCAGCTTCGGCCAGCGCAGCATGAACGCGGTGGAAGTGGGCGTGCTGTACGCCTTCATCAGCTACATCGCCCGGGTGGTCGAACCCCTCATCCAGATCACGATGCAGTTCAGCGGCCTGCAGCAGGCGGTGGTCGCGACCTCGCGGGTGGCGGCGCTGCTGGACGAAGCGGGCGCGCCCGATCACGCGCCGGGACAGGCGGCGCAATTGCGCGCGCCGGTGAAGGAAGGCGTGCCGGCGGTGCGCGTCGACCGCGTCAGCTTCAGCTACGTGCCCGGCACGCCGGTGCTGCACGAGCTGTCGCTGGAGATCCCGCAAGGAGCGTTCATCGGCATCGTCGGCCACACCGGCAGCGGCAAGTCGACGCTGCTGTCGCTGCTGCTGCGCTACTACGCGCCCGAACGCGGCGCCATCGACATCAACGGCGAGCCGCTGGCATCGATCGGCAACGAGCGCTTCCGCGCCGAGGTCGGTCTGGTGCCGCAGGATCCCTTCCTGCTGGCCGCATCGGCGCGCGAGAACATCGACATGGGACGCGGCCTGCCGCCCGAACGCATCGAGGCGGCGGCGCGCGCGGCCCACGCGCACGGCTTCATCGCCGCGCTCGAACAGGGCTACGACACGCCGCTCGGCGAAGGCGGCTCGCGCCTGTCCACCGGCCAGAAACAGCTGATCGCGATCGCCCGCGCGCTGGCCGGCCAGCCGCGCATCCTGCTGCTGGACGAAGCGACCTCGCACATCGACAGCCAGACCGAGCAAGTGGTGCAGCAGGCGCTGGACGAGCTGCGCGGCCAGGTGACCATCATCGCCATCGCGCACCGGCTGTCGACCATCCGCGATGCCGACCGCATCATCGTGCTGAACCACGGGCGCATCGCCGAAACCGGCTCGCACGACACCCTGATGCAGGTCGATGGCGGGCTCTACCAACGCCTCTACCTGCTCCAGCAACTGGCCGCATGACTTTACAAATTTGCCACATGAGTTGTTTTTTTTTGCGTTATCTAATGAAAAGTTGAATTTCTTGTTTGCAACATCGCTATAATCCCAAGACGGCCCCGCGCGACTTGCGGGCGCCCGTCAAACAGTTGAGGGATGCATGCCGGCAGCTTTCACCTATCGACCGCCACACCGCCGCAGCCGCGCGCTGCTGGCCGCCGTGTGCCTGGCGGCGTCCCTCGCCCATGCCCAGCAGACCCCATCGCTGACCGAACGCCTCGCCGACATGCGCGAGCCGATCCGCTTCCTGCCCGAGCGCGCGGTGCCGCAGCTGCTGGCGATGCAGGGCGAAGCGCGCAAGGCGGATCTCATCGACCGCTCCGAATTCCTGGCGCTGCTCGCCAGCGGCTACCTCGGCCTGGGCAAGCCCGACGACGCCGACGCCCTGTGCGACCAACTGATCTCGCTCGGCCGCGAACACAGCCTCGATGTCGCGCTGGCCAAGGGCATGCTCGTCAAGGGCTACGTGCTCTTCATGCGCAACCAGCTGGCCGAAGCGCACCGCATGATCTGGGACGCCGAAAAGCTCGCCGCCAACACCAACGATCCGGAGCTGAAGCTGCGCACCCTGATCGCCTCGGGCGAATCGTTCTCGGAAGAGGGCAATTTTCCGCGTGCGCTGGAGAAGATGCAGGGCGCCGTGTCGCTCGCCCGCGAACAGGGCGCGCCTTTCCACGTGGTGGTCGCGCTGAATGCGCTGGCGATCCTGTACGACCGCATGCGCGAATACGACAAGGGCTTGGCGGCGCTGGAGGAAGCGGCGCCGCTGGCCGAAAAGGGCAATTCGCCGGGCCGCCTGGCGGCGCTGAAGCTGACCGAATATGGCCTGGCCATGGACTCCAGCCAGCCGCACCGGGCACGTGATGCGCTGCTGGCCGCGCTGGGCGCGCAGCGGCGCATGGGCGCCGTCGGCGATGTCGCGCACACGCTGAACAACCTGTCCGACAATTACCTGCGCCTGGGCGAATTCAACAACGCGCTCTCGTATGCGCGCCAGGCTGTGGAAGCCAGCACCGCGCTGCAGAACCGGCAGCTGATGACCGTGGCGAAAGCAAACATGGGGCTGGCGCAGATCGGCGCCGGCCAACTGGCCGAAGGCAAACGCTCGGTCGAGGAAGCGCTGCGCCAGATCGAGCCCACCGGCGACAAGCTGCAGATGCAGGCGGTGCTGATCGAGTTCGGCGAGTCACTGGAAAAAGCCGGAGACTACCTGGGTGCGGTCAAGGCCTACCACCGCGAACGCGACCTGTCCAACCAGCTGTTCGAGGAACGCCGCCACAAGCTCACGCTGGAACTGCAGACCAAATACGAGACCGACAAGAAGCAGGCGCAGATCGAACTGCTGGGGCGCGAAAACCAGGTCAAGTCGGCGGAGCTGAGCAACCGGCGCCTGCAGCAGCGCATCTGGTGGCTGCTCGCGCTGGTGTTCACGCTGTCCCTGGTGATCGTCACCATCCTGTACCGCAAGGTGCGCAATGCGAACGTCAGGCTGGAGGAGAAGAACCTCGAACTGAAGGCGCAGAGCGTGCGCGATCCGCTCACGGGCCTGTACAACCGGCGCCACTTCCAGGAATACATGCGCGGCTACCAGCCCACCGAAAAGCGCGGCGCCGGCACCTCGCGCGAGGACGTGGTGGGCGCGCTGTTCCTGCTCGACGTCGACCACTTCAAGAACATCAACGACACCTGCGGCCATGCGGCCGGCGACGCCGTGCTCAAGGCGATCGCGGCCTGCCTGCACGACATCCTGCGCGGCACCGACATGATCGTGCGCTGGGGCGGCGAGGAGTTCCTGGCCTTCCTGCCGGCGATTCCGCGCAGCGGACTGGACGAAATCGCGCGGCGCCTGCTGGTCGGGATTTCGTCGACCGCGATCGATTACCAGGGCAAGCAGATGTCGGCGAACGTGTCGATCGGCTTCGCGCCCTTCCCGATCGCGCCTCCGGGGCAGGAGCCGCTGACCTGGGAGCGCGCGGTGAACCTGGTCGACATGGCGCTGTACCTGGCCAAGGGCCACGGCCGCAACCGCGCCTACGGCGTGCGCAGCCTTGCCAACTTCGAGCAGACCACGATGGACGACGTCGAGCAGGATCTCGAACACGCCTGGCGCGACGGCCACGTCGAGCTGTCGATCGTGCTGGGCGGGGCGTGGCCGGAACTGCGGGCGACGGGCAGCTAGCGGCGCGCCTTACTTCGCCGCGTCCTGGATCTTCTCGCCCGCCTTCTCGACCTTCTTCCCGACTTCCTCGGTCACCCGGCTCACGCCTTCGCGCGCATCGTCGGTCGCATCCCTGATCTGGTCGCGCGCCTGGTCGGCCGACTGCTGCAACGTCTTGGCGGCCTCGTTGGCCTTGTCGATCGGCGCGTGCAGCTGTGCGGCCACCTTGTCGCCCGCATCGTCCACCGCCTTGCCCGCGCGCTGCGCCGGCCCCATGTCCTCCCCATGCTTGCCGCAAGCGGCCAGCAGCAATGCGGCCAGCACGACGGCCATCGGTTTGGTCTGCATCTGCATCTCCTGTTGTTGAGCTGTCCATAGCATACACCGGGCGCGGCGCGCGCCGGAAATGCCGGCAGGCGCAACGTATAATGTCAGGCCATATGTTCAGGCACGCCATGAGTTCCACCGATCTTCCGCCCTCCCCCGACCTACCCGCCGCCGCCGTCGATGCCGCCCAGGCGCACCTGCGCGACGTCCTGCATATCGCGGTCGAACACACGCCCCCGCAGGCCGCGCTGGTGGTGCACGACACCCGTACCGGGCTGGCGCGCGCGCTTAGCGAGGGCTACCGCCGCAACCTGCCCGGCGCCGCCTTCCTCGATTTCGACAGCGTCGCGCCGGATGAGGTGCTGGCCGCGTTCAGGCGCATGGCCGCGGGCGGCCTCGTGGTGCTGGTCCAGTCGACCAACTTCCGCCTCGAAGCCTTCCGCATCCGCGTCGAACTGTTCAAGCTGGGCCTGAAAGTGATCGAACACGTGCACCTGTCGCGCATGCCCGGCGCCCAGGCCGAACATTACATCGAGGCGCTGGCCTACGACCCGGCCTATTTCCGCGGCGTCGGCAAGGCGCTCAAGGCCCGCATCGACGCCGCGCCCGGCGCGCGCGTCGTCGGCGGCGATGCCGAGCTGGTATTCGCATCGAGGCTCGAACCGGCCAAGCTGAACGTGGGCGACTACAGCGAGATGAACAACGTCGGCGGCCAGTTCCCGATCGGCGAAGTGTTCACCGAGGCGCTGGACCTGGAAGCGGTGCATGGCCGCGTGCGCATCCACGTGTTCGGCGATACCGCCTACCGCTCCAACCGCCCGGAGCAGCCGATCACGCTGGTGGTCGAGCGCGGCCGCGTGGTCGATGCGATCGACTCCACGCCCGAATTCGATGAAGTCCTCGCCAATATCCGGCGCGACGAAGGCGAAGTGTGGATCCGCGAGCTGGGCTTCGGCCTGAACCGCGCCTTCACGCGCGAACGCCGTGTCGACGACATCGGCACCTATGAGCGCATGTGCGGCATCCACCTGTCGCTTGGCGCCAAGCACGGCGTGTATCCCAAACCCGGATTCAAGCGCAAGGACGCGCGCTACCATATCGACGTGTTCGCGGTGACCGATGCGGTCTACCTCGGCGACGAGCGCGTGTACGAAAACGGAGCCTGGACCGCGCGCGGCTGACAGCGAAAGAGAACATGCAATCCTATCCCTACCTGAGCGACGTCATCTTCGCCCTGACCGGCTACCGTGTGCCGCTGCCGTTTGCGACATTCGGCCTGCTGGTCGGCATCGCCGCGCTGGTGGCTGCGGCCTGTTTCAGCGCCGAGCTGCGGCGCCTGCACGGCGCAGGCCGCATCGGCAGGGTGCGCAAGATGGCGCGCGTGGCCGGCAACAAGATCGCGGCCGATGTCGCGCCGCAGGAAATCGTGAGCGACATGGTGATCCTCGTGATGGTCCTGGGCGTGATCGGCGCGCGCCTGTTCCACATCCTCGAACACAGCGACGAATTCATGGCCGATCCGGCCGCGATGATCTTCAACCGCTCCGGCCTGTCGGTATTCGGTGGCCTGATCTTCGGCACGCTGGGCGGCATCGCGTTCGTGCGCCGTTACAAGCTGCCGCCGCGCCTGCTGATGGACGCGATCGCGCCGGCCCTGATGCTGGGCTACGCCATCGGCCGCATCGGCTGCCAGGTCGCGGGCGACGGCGACTGGGGCATCGCATCCAACCTGGCGCTCAAGCCGGCGTGGCTGCCAGGCTGGCTGTGGGCGCAAACCTACGACAACAACATCTTCGGCGCCATCATCGCCGCGCCGGGCGTGTATCCGACACCGGTGTACGAGACCGCCATGGCGGCGCTGTGTTTCGCGGTACTGTGGGCGCTGCGCCGCCATCCCTTCCAGGCCGGATGGCTGTTCTCGCTGTACCTGCTGCTGGCCGGCGTCGAACGCCTGCTGGTCGAACAGATCCGCGTGAATCCGGTACTGCAGATCGGTTTCATCCACGGCACGCAGGCCGAGATGATCGCCGTCGCCCTGATCGCCGCCGGCGCCGCCGGCCTCGCGCTGCTGACCCGCCGCAGCGGCGCCGCGCCGCTGCCCGGCATTACCCAAGCCCAGGAGTGAGCATG
>JAEWEK010000061.1 GCA_023389425.1 Pseudomonadota bacterium
GTGCTGCGTTCCGGCTGGATCACCACCGGCCCGAAGAACCAGGCCTTCGAGGCGCAGCTGTCCGAATACTTTGGCGGCCGTCCGGTCCGCACCTTCAATTCCGGCACCTGCACCATGGAGATCGCGCTGCGCATCGCCGGCATCGGTCCGGGCGATGAAGTCATCACCACCCCGATCTCCTGGGTCGCCACCGCCAACGTCGTCATCGAATGCGGCGCCACCCCGGTCTTTGCCGACATCGACGCGCGTACCCGCAACATCGACCTCGACAAGCTGGAAGCGGCGATCACCCCGCGCACAAAAGCGATCATCCCGGTCTACCTGTCCGGCCTCCCGGTCGACATGGACCGCCTGTACGCCATCGCCGCCAAATACAAGCTGCGCGTGGTCGAAGACGCTGCCCAGGCCATCGGCTCGCAGTGGAACGGCAAGCGCATCGGCTCCTTCGGCGACTTCGTCTCGTTCAGCTTCCAGGCCAACAAGAACATCACTACCGCGGAAGGCGGTTGCCTGGTGCTCAACAACCTCGAAGAAGCGCGCCTGGCCGAAAAATACCGCCTGCAGGGCGTCACCCGCAGCGGCATGGACGGCATCGACGTCGACGTCCTCGGCGGCAAGTACAATATGAGCGACATGATGGCCGCCATCGGCCTGGGCCAGATGAAGCGGCTGCCGGAGTTCACCGCCCACCGCGCCAAGGTCGCCGAGCACTACTTCAAATGCTTCGGCCCGGACTTCGAAGCGAAGACCGGCGCCCAGCTGCCGCTGCAGGCCTTCGGCACCTCGAACTGGCACCTGTTCCAGATCATCCTGCCGGACCACGGCCCGGGCACCCGCGCCACCTTCATGGAGCGCATGCAGAAGGAATTCAATATCGGCACCGGCTACCACTACGCGCCGATCCACCTGTTCACCATGTACCGCGAGCGCGGCTTCAAGGACGGGCAATTCCCGGTCGCCGAAAAGATCGGCCGCCTGACCGTGACCCTGCCGATGTTTAACACCATGACCAGCGCCGACGTCGAACGCGTGGTCGCCGCCGTCAACGCAATCCTCGCCAAATGAACGTGCTAGCGATGAAACCGGAGCTGTCCGTCGTCATCCCGGTCTACAACGAAGAAAAGGGACTGGACAAGCTGTTCGAGCGCCTCTACCCGGCGCTCGACAAGATGGGCATCGATTATGAAGTCGTGTTCGTCAACGACGGCAGCCGCGACAACTCGGTGTCGATCCTGGCGGAGCAGTACCGCAAGCGCCCGGACGTGACGCGCGTGATCCTCTTCAACGGCAACTACGGCCAGCACATGGCGATCCTGGCGGGCTTCGAGCAGACCCGCGGCGACATCGTCGTCACGCTCGACGCCGACCTGCAGAATCCGCCGGAAGAGATCCACAAGCTGGTCGAGAAGATGCGCGAGGGGCACGACTACGTCGGCTCGATCCGCCGCAAGCGCCAGGACAGCGCGTGGCGCACCGTCGCCAGCAAGGCGATGAACCACCTGCGCGAGCGCATCACCAACATCCACATCACGGACCAGGGCAATATGCTGCGCGCCTACGGCCGCAACGTGATCGAGCTGGTCAACCAGTGCGGCGAGGTGAACACCTTCGTGCCGGCGCTGGCCTACAAGTTCGCGCGCAAGCCGACCGAGATCACCGTCGAGCACGAGGAGCGCGCGGCGGGCGAATCGAAGTATTCGCTGTACAGCCTGATCCGACTGAACTTCGACCTCGTCACCGGCTTCTCGCTGGTGCCGCTGCAGGTGTTCTCGCTGCTGGGCATGGCGCTGTCGTTCTGCTCGGCGCTGCTGGTGCTGATCCTGCTGGTGCGCCGCTTCATCCTCGGCGCGGAAGCGGAAGGCGTGTTCACGCTGTTCGCGATCGCCTTCTTCTTCATGGGCGTGATCCTGTTCGGGATCGGGCTGGTGGGCGAGTACGTGGGACGGATCTTCCAGCAGGTGCGGGCGCGCCCGCGCTACGTGGTGCAGACCATTTTGCAGGGACAGCCGCGGCGCGAAGGGACCGAGGCCGACGACGAAGGCGTCATGCTCGAGAAGCGCCAGGTCGGCCGGTAACTCAAGCACCACCACTACCGTCGTTCCCGCGAAAGCGGGAACCCCATTTTGCAAACGCACCGAATACGCTGGATGTAGTGGCAGCGCAAAGGACATGGGGTTCCCGCCTCCGCGGGAACGACGATCTCTTTGTATTCAAGTGAAACAACGGTCTCACTTATGACGATGAAAAACAAACGCGCAGTCGTCTTCGCCTACCACAACGTCGGCGTGCGCTGCCTGAAGGTGCTGCTGGCCGGCGGCGTCGACGTCGCGCTGGTGGTCACGCACCAGGACAGCGCCGCCGAAAACATCTGGTTCGAGTCCGTGATCTCGGTCTGCGAATCCGAAGGCATCCCCTACGTCACCCCTGACAGCGCGAAAGGCGACGACCTGCTCGCCCAGGTGAAGGCCGCCCGACCGGACTTCATCTTCAGCTTCTACTACCGCCACATGCTGCCGGCCGAACTGCTGGAGATCGCGCCCGCCTACAATATGCACGGCTCGCTGCTGCCCAAGTTCCGCGGCCGCGCCCCGGTCAACTGGGCCGTGCTGCATGGCGCCACCGAGATCGGCGCCACCCTGCACGAAATGACCGTGAAGCCCGACGCCGGCGCCATCATCGCCCAGACCGCCGTGCCGATCCTGCCGGACGACACCGCCCACGCCGTGTTCGGCAAGGTCGAAGTGGCCGCCGAAATCACCCTGTGGCAGGTGCTGCCCGCCCTGCTGGCCGGCACCGCGCCACGCCTCGTGAACGACCTCGCCAGCGGCAGCTATTTCAGCGGCCGCAAGCCCGAAGACGGCCGCATCGACTGGAGCAAGCCGGCGCAAGAGGTCTACAACCTGCACCGCGCCGTCGCCCCGCCCTATCCCGGCGCCTTCACCGACGCCGGCGGCCACCGCTACATTATCGAAAGAGCAAGATTGGCCGCTTCCCCACTGCCAAGTTTGCCTCCGGGCTTGACGGTAGTGGATAATGGCATTTTTGGCGTTTGCGGCGACGGCCGCGCGCTCGCCATCGCCAGCCTGCTGGAAGATGGCGCCCCGATCACCCCGAGCGAGCTGTCATCCCGGCTGGCCAAGGCCACGAATTCGTAAAGAGATCACTACATGAAAAAAGTCCTCATCCTCGGCGTCAACGGCTTCATCGGCCACCACCTGTCCAAGCGCATCCTCGAGACCACCGACTGGCACGTGTACGGCATGGACATGCAGGCCGACCGCATCGCAGACCTGCTGGCCAACCCGGACTACCAGTCGCGCATGCACTACTTCGAGGGCGACATCACGATCAACAAGGAATGGGTCGAGTACCACGTCAAGAAGTGCGACGTGATCCTGCCGCTGGTGGCGATCGCCACGCCGTCGACCTACGTCAAGCAGCCGCTGCGCGTGTTCGAGCTGGACTTCGAAGCCAACCTGCCGATCGTGCGCTCGGCCGCCAAGTACGGCAAGCACCTGGTGTTCCCGTCGACCTCGGAAGTGTACGGCATGTGCCACGACGAGGAATTCGACCCGGAGAACTCGGAACTGATCTGCGGCCCGATCAACAAGCCGCGCTGGATCTACTCCTGCGCCAAGCAGCTGATGGACCGCGTGATCTGGGGCTACGGCATGGAAGGCCTGAACTTCACCCTGTTCCGTCCGTTTAACTGGATCGGCGCCGGCCTCGATTCGATCCACACGCCGAAGGAAGGCTCCTCGCGCGTGGTCACCCAGTTCTTCGGCCACATCGTGCGCGGCGAGCAGATCTCGCTGGTCGACGGCGGCCACCAGAAGCGCGCCTTCACCTACATCGACGACGGCATCGACGCGCTGATGAAGATCATCGAGAACAAGAACGGCGCGGCCACCGGCAAGATCTACAACATCGGCAACCCGACCAACAATTACTCGATCCGCGACCTCGCCCACATGATGATCGACCTGGCCAAGGAGTACCCGGAGTACGCCGAAGGCGCGAACAAGGTCGGCATCACCGAGACCACCTCGGGCGCCTACTACGGCCAGGGCTACCAGGACGTGCAGAACCGCGTGCCGAAGATCACCAACACCTGCGAAGAGCTGGGCTGGGCGCCGAAGACCACCATGGCCGATGCCCTGCGCGGCATCTTCGACGCGTACCGCAGCCAGGTCGCGGAAGCCAAAGCGCTGATGGACTAAGTTGGCGCTCCTCGTCCTCAAGATCGACGTCGACACCTATCGCGGAACCCGGGAAGGCGTCCCCAAGCTCGTGCGCACCCTGCGCGCGCACGAGGCCCAGGCCACCTTCCTGTTCTCGCTCGGGCCCGACCACACCGGCTGGGCCCTGCGCCGGGCGCTGCGCCCCGGCTTCTTCAAGAAAGTCTCGCGCACTTCGGTGGTCGAGCACTACGGCTTCAAGACCCTCATGTACGGCACGCTGCTGCCGGGACCGGACATCGGCGTGCAGGCAGCCGCCGAGATGCGCGCGGCGCGCGACGCCGGCTTCGAATGCGGCATCCACACCTGGGATCACGTGCTGTGGCAGGACAATGTGCGCGGCCGCGACGACGCCTGGACCGTACGCATGATGCGCAAAGCGTCCGCGCGCTACGCCGAAGTGTTCGGCGAAAAGCCGCACACCCATGGCGCCGCCGGCTGGCAGATGAACCTGCACGCCTTCGCCGAACACGATGCGATGGGCTATGCCTACGCGTCCGACGGCCGCGCCCTGCTCCAGGAAGACGGTTTTCTGACGCAGGCCGATGCCGGCCCTTACCGCTTTCCCGGAAGCCGCTGCATCCAGATGCCGACCACCCTGCCCACGCTGGACGAGCTGCTCGGCCGCGAGATCGGCGGCACCACCATCACGACGCAGAACATCGCCGCCCACCTGCTCCGATTGACCGAGGGCGCAAGCCGCGATCACGTGTACACTTTGCATGCAGAGCTTGAAGGACAAAAACTTGCCCCCATATTCGAACAACTGTTGACAGGTTGGAAAGCCCAGGGCTACCAGCTGGCGTCGATGGGCCAGTATTACGACAAGATCAAGAACGCCCCGCTGCCGGAGCATCCGGTGCGCTGGGGCGAAGTACCGGGCCGGTCAGGCGAACTGATCGTCCTGGATACGTCCAAATAGAGCCGGCCGCAAGGCTGGCCTCGACAAGCTAGAGGAGTGTTCCGTGGCCGCACACAGCCCAACCGCAACCGCCGCGATCGAAAACTTCAGCGCGCCGATGACCAGCGGGCAGACCTTCGAACTGCAAGGCCGCCCGGCGAAGTACACCGTCATCTACTTCTATCCCAAGGACAACACGCCCGGCTGCACGACGGAGGCCATGTCCTTCCGCGACAACTACGACGCCTTCCAGAAGCTCGGCGCCGAGATCTACGGCATCAGCCGCGACTCGCTGCGTTCGCACGAGGGCTTCAAGGCCAAGCTCGGCTTGCCCTTCGAACTGATTTCCGACCCGGAAGAAACCGTCTGCAACATCTTCGGTGTCATGAAGATGAAAAACATGTACGGTAAACAAGTTCGTGGCATCGAGCGCAGCACGTTTGTATTTGACGCTGGTGGCCGATTGGTGAAAGAATGGCGTGGCGTGAAAGTCAATGATCACGTCAGCGAAGTGCTGGAATTTTTGCAGGGCCAGCCCTGACACGGAAGGCCCGTTTGGCTGCTTAACCCGTTGGTGCGTATCCGTCATTTTGAGTCGACACTCGCGTTTCACTGCATCTTTCCGATCTGGCAGTATGCCGGTCCGGACATCGTCCGGTCACGGCACTGCCCCAACTTTCTTCCCACGTTGCATCAAGCCCGGCCGGCGCCGCCGCTGCATTGCGCCGTCTTCACGACTTTTTTAGATTGAGAAACTGATGCCACTGCCCAAAATGCCCAGCAAGCCAGCGACCCTGCTGGCAGTCAAAGATTATCCCAAGGCCGAACCCGGGAAGACGAAGCTGACCGTCGCGTCCTCCCGCACCGACGCCGAGGTCCAGGACCTCATCAGCGGCGAAGCGGTGCCGGCGCCCAAGGCGACCCGCGCACGCAAGAAGGCCGCGCTGCTGAGCACGCCGCCAGCGCCGGTCCCGGCCGCCCCGGTGGCGCCGCCGCCAGCGAAGGCGACCCGCCCAGGCGCGGGCGGCGTCGTGGCCAAGCTCAAGGAAGACAACAACGGCCAGCCGCATCCGGCCAAGCACAAGCCGGTCGAGATCAGCATCAAGTCCAACGCCAGCAAGAAAGCCGACAAGGCCGGCGCCACCAAGGTCTTCGTGCTCGACACCAACGTCCTGATGCACGACCCGACCTGCCTGTTCCGCTTCGAGGAACACGACGTCTACCTGCCGATGATGACGCTGGAGGAGCTGGACAACCACAAGAAAGGCATGTCCGAGGTCGCCCGCAACGCGCGCCAGGTGTCGCGCACGCTGGACGCGCTGGTGGCCAACGTCGGCGACGACGAGATCGAGGCGGGCATCCCGCTGGCCAAGCTCGGCAACAAGGACGCCAAGGGCCGCCTCTACTTCCAGACCAAGCTGAACGGCGCCGCGCTGCCGGAAGGCCTGCCCTCGGGCAAGGCCGACAACCAGATCCTGGGCGTGGTGCGCGCGCTGGAAGGCCAGGAGCCGGGCCGCGCCATCGTGCTGGTGTCCAAGGACATCAATATGCGGATCAAGGCCCGCGCGCTGGGCCTGCCGGCGGAAGACTACTTCAACGACCACGTCCTCGAAGACACCGACCTGCTGTACTCGGGCATCGTGCAGCTGCCGGACGATTTCTGGGACAAGCACGGCAAGAACGTGCAGTCGTGGCAGGAGAACCGCAACGGCACCTCGGCCACCTACTACCGCGTGACCGGGCCGCTGATCCCTTCGCTGCTGGTCAACCAGTTCGTGTTCTTCGAGCCGAAGAATGGCGAAGCGCCGTTCTACGGCCAGGTCAAGGAAATCAACGGCAAGACCGCGGTGCTGCAAACGCTGCGCGACTACAGCCACGCCAAGAACAGCGTGTGGGGCATCACGGCGCGCAACCGCGAGCAGAACTTCGCGCTCAACCTGCTGATGAACCCCGAGATCGACTTCGTCACCCTGCTCGGCCAGGCCGGCACCGGCAAGACCCTGCTGGCGCTGGCGGCGGGCCTGGCGCAGGTACTCGAGACCAAGCTGTATAACGAAATCATCGTCACCCGCGTCACCGTGCCGGTGGGCGAGGACATCGGCTTCCTGCCGGGCACCGAGGAAGAGAAGATGTCGCCGTGGATGGGCGCCTTCGACGACAACCTCGAAGTGCTGATGAAGTCCGACAGCGAGGCCGGCGACTGGGGCCGCGCGGCCACGCAGGACCTGATCCGCTCGCGCATCAAGATCAAGTCGCTCAACTTCATGCGCGGCCGCACCTTCGTCAACAAATTCCTCATCATCGACGAAGCGCAGAACCTGACGCCGAAGCAGATGAAGACCCTGGTGACGCGCGCCGGTCCGGGCACCAAGATCCTCTGCCTGGGCAATATCGCGCAGATCGACACGCCATACCTGACCGAAGGCTCGAGCGGCCTGACTTATGTGGTCGACCGCTTCAAGGGCTGGGGCCACAGCGGCCACGTCACGCTCGCGCGAGGCGAACGTTCGCGGCTGGCCGATCACGCTAGCGACGTGCTGTAAGCGTCGAGCGCTTCCAACAAAAAGACCTGTGCGCCGGAAGGCCCACAGGTCTTTTTCTTTAGCCGCCCGCCAAACCGTCGCCCCGGCGCAGGCCGGGGCCCATGCTGACTGTGCGAGTACCTTAGCGCACGATGCAATCCGTCGCTTGCCCCTGCCCCGGACCGGTGCTGGCGGTGGGCCCGCCACTGCCAGTGTTAAACGACGGCGGCGGCGTGAACTGGATGCCCGGATTCGGCGGAACGATGACCGGCGGCTGGTTCACGCTCGGCACGAAACCGAACTGCCCCGCCTGAAAACCCAGCGAGCCGCCCGAATTGGTGACGATGATCGCGCCATCGGTCACTTGCAGGTGCAAGCCTGGCGCCAATGTCGGCGGAGCGGACGGCAGTAGAACGGACGGCAGCGACGCGCCGGCGCCCGGCCCATTGTCGATCGGTGACGCCGGCGGATTGCCCGGCACTCCGACTAAGGCCGGCGGCAGCGGCACGTACTGCGCGATGAAGGTGGTGCCGCGGATGCCGATGGTCGCATTCGGCGTCTTCAGCGCGAACTTCTCCTTGTTGCGCTTGCCCAGCAGCCCCGTCACCGAGCGCAGGCCGCCCTTCACCAGTTCCAGATGCTCGGCGTCGCCGTCCGGCTTGCCCTCGTCGTAGGCGTAGTTCTCGATCTTGAAGGTCGTCCCCGGCCGCAGCGTGATCTGGCCGTTGTCGATGAACTTGATCTGCGCGTAGGTGTTTTTCTCGGTCACCAAGGTGTCGCCGTTCTCGACCTCGGACTTCACCGCCAGCACCTTGACCGCGCCATTGGCCTTGCGCGCCACCATCGGCCCGGACAAATGCGTCACCGTGCCGACCGCCTGGGCAAAGGCCAGGCTCGCGAAGCCCAGCAAGGCGGCGAACAGCAGCGCCTTAATTGCAGTACAGTTTGCTCGCTGGCTTCTCATTCTTCGCTCCACTGTTCTCGCTGGCGGCCGGGCCGCTCTGCTTCTCGGATTTCTTGTCGGCGCTGTTGTCGCCGCTGCTGGTTCCGCTGCTGGTTCCGCTGCTGGTTCCGCCTCCGCCGCCGCCCGGCGATGCCACCTGCGTGGTGCTGGTATTCACCAGATTGACCGTCGTCTGGACCGCCTGCGACACCGGCGTGGCCTTGGTGTCGCCGGGCTGTGCCGGATTCAAGACACGGCAGGACGGGTCGGTCGGATGCGTAGTGCAGAAGTCCGGCTTGGGCAGCACCGCCACACAGCCTTCGAGG
>JAEWEK010000079.1 GCA_023389425.1 Pseudomonadota bacterium
TGATCTTGTAGGCCATCTTGGGGCTCTGCTCGATCCAGTAGCCGAGGTAGACGTAGGGAAGGTCCAGTTCGTGCGCCTGGTCGATCTGCCACATGACGTTGTAGGTGCCGTAGGAGGCGCCTGCAACGTCGGGGTCGAAGAAGGTGTAGACCGAGGACAGCCCGTCGGACAGCACGTCGATGATCGAGACCATGCGCAGCACGCCGTTCGGTTCGCGGAACTCGACCAGGCGCGTGTTGACCCGGCTTTGCAGCAGGAATTGGGCGTACTGGTCGCGGCTGTCCTGGTCCATGCCGCCGCCGGCGTGGCGGGTGGTCTGGTAGCGCAGGTAGAGCGCGTAGTGCTCGTCGGAGAAGGACAGGTTGGCCACCATCGCGACCAGGCTGGCGTGGCGTTTCCAGGCGCGCCGCTGGCCGCGGCTGGGGATAAAGTCAGCCGTGCGCACGCGCACCGGAATGCAGGCGCGGCAGCCGTCGCAGTAGGGCCGGTAGGTGAAGATGCCGCTGCGGCGAAAACCGTTCTTGACCAGCTCCGAATACACGTCGGCGTTAATCAGGTGCGAGGGCGTGGCCACCTGCGAGCGCGCCTGGCGCGCGTCGAGATAGCTGCACGGGTAGGGCGCCGTCGTGTAGAACTGCAGTGTCGAAAAGGGCAGGTCGTTAAGGTGCGTCATGCATTGCTCTCGGTCCGGCGTTTCTTCACATTTTAGCGAAAGAACGCAAATCTCAGCGTTCGGATGGGAGCGGTGGCGCCACCGTCCAATCGGTGATCGCCGGCGCGCGGATCGCGGCGCGCAGGTGCTCCAGGAAGCGCGCGCGCGGGATCGGCGCGGCGCCCAGCGAGGCCAGGTGCGAGGTCTCCTGCTGGCAGTCGACCATGCCCACGCCGTGCCCGCGCAGGAAGGACACGAGGTAGGCCAGCGCCACCTTCGACGCGTCCGTTACGCGCGCGAACATCGATTCGCCATAGAACATGCGGCCGATGCACACGCCGTAGGCGCCGCCCACCAGTTCGCCGTCGAGCCAGACTTCCGCCGAGTGCGCGTAGCCCAGCCGGTGCAGGCCGGTGTAGCCGGCGATAATGTCTTCCGAAATCCAGGTGCCCGGGCCGTCGCGGCGCGGGGCGGCGCAGGCGCGCATCACGGCCTCGAAGGCGGTGTCGAAGCGCACCTCCCAGCGGCCGCCCTCGACCCTACTGCGCTCGATGCGGCGCAAGGTCTTGCGCAGGCTGTCGCTGACCTTGAACTGCTCGGTGAACAGCACCATGCGCGGATCGGTGCTCCACCACAGGATCGGCTGGCCTTCGGAAAACCATGGGAAGATTCCGTTCTGATAGGCAAGTAACAAGCGCGCCGGCGACAGGTCGGCGCCGGCCGCGAGCAAGCCCGGCGCGTCGATGGTCAATGCCTCGGACACGTCCGGAAACGGCGTATTCGTCTCGAGCCAGGGAATCATGGATCAGCCGGGGCTGCTTGCAGCGCGCATCGGGCGCACGATGTCGCGGCTGTGGAAACCGTAGTTGCCGCCCTCCCGCACTTTGACGCGATCGGCAAAGAACAGTTCCAGCGTGCTGCGGATGGTGGGGAAGGCGAGCTCGTCCCAGGGAATGTCGCGCTCGCTGAACAATTGCACTTCCAGGCTTTCGATGCCGGGCGCAAAGTCGAGGTCGACCAGGCGGGCCAGGTAGAACATGTGAACCTGGTGCACGTGCACCACGTTGAGCAAGGTGAACAGGTCGCCGATCTCGATATGGGCGCCGGCCTCCTCCTCGGTTTCGCGGACGGCGGCCTCGGCGGTGGTTTCCTCGTTCTCCATGAAGCCGGCCGGCAAGGTCCAGTAGCCGTAGCGTGGTTCGATCGCGCGTTTGCACAGCAGCACTTTCACTTCGCCGTCCTGTTCCCACACGGGAATCGAGCCGATCACCAGCTTGGGGTTCTGGTAATGGATGGCGTCGCAATGCGAGCACACGTAGCGCGGCCGGTTGTCGCCTTCGGGAATGGCCAGCGCGACCGGATGGGCGCACTCGGAACAAAATTTCATAGATAGCGCAAGAAATGGTATTGCGCTACTTTACACCGATTGCGGGCGGTGCGGCGGCTGGGCTGGAAGCGGGAAAAGCGTCCTGATCTGCTGCAATCGCACATCGCTTCGAGATTGAGTTTGCCTAAACGGGGCAAGGTGCGTATAATGCAAAGCATCAGACGCGGGGTGGAGCAGTCTGGCAGCTCGTCGGGCTCATAACCCGAAGGTCACAGGTTCAAATCCTGTCCCCGCAACCAAATTCAAAACGCCGCCGGCGCTGGAAACAGCCCGGCGGCGTTGTCGTTTCAGCCTTCCGCACCGCGGAAGTCTTATTGGCTCACGGTGTACCCGTGGCTGCTCATGCACTTCGAGAACGCCTGGTTGTAGGCGTCGGCGCTGTCGGCGACCGCGACAGTGTTGCCGCTCGACCCCATGCTGCCGGATGCCGACGAGCCCGACGCGCCGGTGCCGGCGCTGCTTGCCCCGGCCATATTGCTGGACGGCGTGGAGCCGGCCGTGGCGGCGTTGCGCGATGCCGTCCCGCCGGTCGCCCAATCGCTGTTGGAGGTGGCGGTGCCCGTCTGGGCGGTGCTGCTGGAGCCGGCCATCTGGCCGTTGTTGGCGTTGCTCATCTGTCCACTGCTGGCATTGGCGGTCTGTCCGGTGCCGGTTTCCATCTGCGCGCTGCCCGCATTGTTCATTTGAGCACTGGCCGAGTTGCCCGCAGTCATGTCTCCCGTGCCGGCTGCCGTGGCGCCCGAGGCGGAAGCGCCCATCGCCGTACTCGGCGCTTCGATTGGGACGCTAGTGATACCCTTTCCTGGCTGGAGCGGCGTTGCGTTGGCCGCGATCGCGATCGGATCCACGCCCGTTTGCTTGCGGGCCAGCATATTGCAGCGGTCCGTGTCCCGCGATTGCCGGGCCTGGCTTTGGCCATGGCCGGCCTGCACGCTGGGCGTTTGCATCTCGGTTTGTGCGAAGGCATCGCCGGCGACGATCAAGCTTGCGGCGGCCAGCATGATATTGATTTGGTGTTTCATCTGCGTTCTCCTGTTCGATGGCGGACTCAAGTCCGCATTCGTTTGATTTTAGTCAGGTGAACCCGGCGCACAATTGGATTTTGGCCCTAGATTTCTCAGCAGCGGGCCATTTATAGACGCGAGGAATCGCTTTCGCTGCTCGATTTGAATCAATGCCCGTGCGGCCCGGCGCGACAGTCGCGCGGCGGCGCGGTCAAAGAGTTCGCTGTGGCCGCTTGCGGCCTAGGCTTTCATGTATGCGGAGCAAGACGATGATTACAGTTGACGAAATTAACGAGGCATGGGGCTGGTGCGGCCTGACCGCGGTGGAAGTACTGGGCGAAAATGACTTCGGCAACCTGATCATCCGGGACGAGGATGGCAGATATTGGCGGCTGCGCCCGCAGGACCTGTGCTGCGAGCCGCTGGCGCAAGACCAGGCGTCCTTCGACGCGCTGGCGTACAACCAGGCTTTCCTGAACGATTGGTATATGCCGGAGGTGGTGCACCTGGCCGAAAGCACGCTGGGTCCGCTGACGGACGGGCGCAAGTACTGCCTCAAGATTCCCAGCGCGCTGGGCGGCCACTACGGGCGGGACAACCTGGCGACGGTGCCCTTGTCCGAGCTGATTCGCTTTTCCGGCGAGGGTGCGCAGCAGTTCGACGGCTTACCCCGCTGGGACTAGGCGGACGAAGGTCGTGCGCAGGCCGATGTGGAACAGGTCGCGGTCGTTCGATTCCTGGAAACTCTTCACCCGATGGAAAGTGAAGAAGACATTGCTGTAGTCGGACAGCTTGCGTTCGAATTGCAGCGAGACGAGGCCGTGCGTGCCGGTATGGTTGTTGTCGCGGCGATTCTCGGCGATGTAGGGACCGATGCCGACCTGGGCCGACCAGCTTGTCGTCAGCGGCTGCACGAACCAGAACTGCGCCGCGAGGCCGCGCCGGTCGACGCGCGTGCGGTCGTCGCCTTCGAAGATGGCGCTGAAGGACAGCGCCCACTTGCCGCCGTATTGCTTCGCTTCCAGCAGGCCGCCATTGGCATCGCGTGTGCCTGAATGGCTGGTGTAGGCGCGTCCGGCGGCGCCGCCGAGCCACAGCGCGCTGCGCGCGAGATCGGTTTCCGGAAAGGCCGGCACGTCGTTGAAGTGACGGCCGATGCCGATCATCAGGGCATTCGAATGGAAGGAGTTGCGCTGGGACGCGTGGTTGTAGCCCAATCGCAGGTGCGCGCCCGGCATCCACCAGCCAAGCGCGTAGCGCAGGGCGGCGCTGTACAGCATGCCGTTGCGCGACTGGTCGACCTGCACGCCGCCCAGCGTGGTCGTGTTCATGGTGGTGTAGGGTCCGGCCGACAGTTCCGCCGTCAGCGCAGCGCCGAAGCGGCGCGCGTAGCTGAGCTGGAAGGCGAAGCCATCGCGGTGGTTGTTGTCCGGGTGGCCTTCGTTGTAGTAGACGAAGTCGATGCGCGCGGTCGACTGGCCATCGATGCCGTCTTCGCCGATGAAGCGTGGATGCAGGTCGCGTCCGATGCGCGACTCGAAGGCGCGCCAGCGCATCTGGCGGTAGCCGAGCGCGCCCGCGCCGTCGATGCTGCCGTTGCCAAGCGTGGCCGACTGGTAGGCGCCGCGCGGGTTGTCGGCGATCAGTTGGGCATGCACATTGCCTGCATTGGCGAGCGCGGCGAGCAGGAGAAGCCGAAGTAGTTTCATCGCGGACCTTTCCCATGGCTTGAGCAAGAAAGTATCCCGACGAAGCGCGCCGACGGGTTTGCGCCGGAACAAAGTCCGGGCAGGTCAGCCGGCCGGCTGGTGCAGACTGGCCCAGAGATAGGCGGCAGCCATGGTCCGGTGCGGGCGATAGCGTTCGAGCAGGGCCTCGGTGGCGGCGATGCCCGGCTTTTCATCGGCGCCGAGCAGACGCTGGAAGGCGGCGCGGATGGCGACGTCGCCGTGCAGCGAGCAGTCCGGGTAGCCGTAGCCGCGCAGCAGGGTGTAGTTGACGGTCCACGGGCCGATGCCCTTCACCTGCAGCAGCTGCTGCGATGCGTGGGCCGGATCGTCGTCGTGCGAGAGCAGCAGTTCGCCGTCGTCGACCAGGCGCGCCAGGCGCAGCAGGGTCTCCGCCTTGGCGCGCGAGAATTTGCGGCTGGTGAGGGCATCGAGCTCGAGGCGCGCGACGTCGGCGGCTTCGGGATAGCACCACAGGCCGGACTGATGGCGGCGGCCGCCCAGCTGGATGAAGGTGCGGCGCAGCGCGATTGCGAACGGCAGGTTGATCTGCTGGCCGATGATGGCCCAGGTCAGGGCTTCGAACACGGTCGCCGACTGCACGATGCGCAGGCCGGGCTGGCGCCGGATGACGGCGCCGAGCAGCGCATCGTCGCCGAAGGCTGCCATGAACGGCGCGGGATCGATGCGCAGGCCGAGGATGCCGGACAGCGCTTCACGCACGCCGGACGGCGCGGCGCCGTCGACGTGGACCAGCGCCTCGCGTTCGGCGATCTCGACGTCGAACAGCACCGGCGCGCGATCCAGCATGACCGCCTTGCGGATGCGGCCCGGCGTCACCGCTTCGGCCACGCCTTCCGCATCGCGGCTGTGGAAGGCGAAGACGTCGGCGCTGCGGTAGCCGTCAGGCAGGGCGATCGCCAGCTGCCGCATCTACTTGCCCGCGACCGCCGGCACGCGGCCGAAGCGCGGCACGAAGCCGGTGACCAGCGCGGTCCCGGCCAGCACGATGGCCGCGCCGGCGACCGTGTACCAGCCCACCACTTCGCCGAGGAACAGCGAACCCCAGAGGATGCCG
Source organism: Pseudomonadota bacterium (assembly GCA_023389425.1). Lineage (GTDB taxonomy): Bacteria > Pseudomonadota > Gammaproteobacteria > Burkholderiales > Burkholderiaceae_D > Telluria. Next base: position 5,849 of record JAEWEK010000079.1, read on the forward strand.
AAGACCGGATTTAGGAAGGTGACGGTGAGCGCGGAGGTAGGCCCGATCTCCTCGATCAGGCGGAAGTAGAGCAGGTAGGCGATGCCGCTGCACAGGACGCCCAGCGCGAGCACGCTGGCGGCGACGGTGAGCGTGGGCTGGCCGGTTTGCGGGAAGAAGGGCAGCGCGGGCAGCACCAGCAGGCTCGATGCCCACATCGAGCCGTGCGCGTTGGCGAAAGGCGGCACGCTTTTGGCGGAGCGCGCGTAGGTGCTGGCGACGCCGTAGCAGAAGGCGGCGGCCAGCGCGGCGGCCACCGCGATGCCGGCGCCGGGCTTCGCGGTCATGTGGTCGAAGCCAACCAGCAGGGCCACGCCGATGGTGCCGAGCACCAGGCCCGCCAGCACGCTGGCCTTGATCGGCTGGCGCGCCCATACGGCACCGATGATCGCCCCCCACATCGGCGCGGTCGCGTTCAGCACCGACAGCACCGACGCCGACAGCGTGCGCGCACCGTAGGCGAACAGCAGGAAGGGCAGGGCCGAGTTGAAGAAGCCGAGGATCAGGTAATGCTTCCAGTGTTCGCGCAGATTGAGTGGTGCGGCGCGCTTGCGCAGCACGAAGCCCACCAGCATCAGGAAGAGCGCGGCCAGCAGCACCCGGAATTCGATCAGCACGGCGGGGCCGAGCACCGGTGCGCTGATGCGCATGAACAGGAAGGAGCCGCCCCAGATGGCGGCGAGCGTGACGAGGCGGAGCAGGTTGGCGGTGTTCATCGTGGAGCGGGAGTGGAGTCGGCGGCGAGGATTGTCGCAGGAGCCTGCGCGCTGTGCCAGCCGTTTCTTGCTTTCGAATTCAAGGAAGCACGCAGCCGGCCACGCCGGCCGGCGCGGCGGTGGCGTGCGGGACCAGCAGGTGCGCGGGCACCGCGTTCTTCACGGCGGTGAGTTCGGCCAGGATCGAGATCGCGATTTCGGCCGGCGTCTTGCTGCCGATGTAGATGCCGACCGGGCCGTGCAGGCGCGCGAGCTGGGCCTCGGTGACGTCGAACAGCCTGAGGCGCTCGCGCCGCTTGGCGTTGTTGGCGCGCGAGCCGATCGCGCCGACGTAGAAGGCGTCGGACTTGAGCGCTTCCATCAGGGCCAGGTCGTCGAGCTTGGGATCGTGGGTGAGCGCGACGACGGCGCTGCGCGCATCGAGCTGCGCGTCGAGCACCAGGTCGTCGGGCATGCAGTGCGCCAGTTCGACGCCGGGGACGTCCCAGCCCATGCGGTACTCCTCGCGCGGATCGCACACGGTGACGCGGTAGTCCATCGCACTCGCGACCTGGGCCAGGAAGCGCGACAGCTGGCCGGCGCCGATGATGAACAGGCGCCAGCGCGGGCCGTGCACGGTGGCCAGCGTGTCCGCGTCGGCGTGCAGGGTGCTGTCGGCGCTGGCGGCGCGCAGGGTGACGCTGCCGGTCTTGAGGTCGATGCGACGCTCGACGGTGTCGCCGCGGCCGAGGCGTTCGAGCAGCTCGGGCAGGCCGCTGGCGCCGGACAGCGGCTCGACCGCAAGCTGGATGGTGCCGCCGCAGGGCAGGCCGAAGCGGCGCGCCTGGTCGGCGCTGATACCGTAGTCGAGCAGGTAGGGCAGGGTGCGCGAGACGCCATCGCGCGCGACGCCGGCGATCAGGTCGTCCTCGATGCAGCCGCCGGAGACCGAGCCGACGATCTCGCCGCCTTCGCGGATCGCGAGCATGGCGCCGGGCGGGCGCGGGCTCGAGCCCCAGGTCTTGATGACGGTGACCAGCTCGCAGCGGTGCCCGGCAGCGAGCCAGGCGGCGGCGGTTTTCAGAACTTCGAGGTCGATGCTGTCCATGGGGGATTATGCAAAATCTTGCATAAGTGGTGGGCTGGATGGACAATCATACAAAAAAAGGCGCGGGAGTGTCGGAACGGTCGCGAAAAACAGACCGTCGCTCCCGCGGAGGCGGGAACCCCATTTCGTCAGCGGGCCACTAACGTTTAACGCAGATGGCAGCGCAAGCAAAATGGGGTTCCCGCTTTCGCGGGAACGACGATGGCTGTAGCGACGGCCCGTGGCCGCTCAAGGCACCAGCGACTTCTTCGACGCGTGCTTGGACTTCACCTCATTGACCGTCTTGTTGATCGCCGCGACCCGCGCATCGACCGCCGGATGGTTGGCCGTGTACCCGTTCAGCACCGTGGCCGGCACCGAGGACGCGAGACGCTTCCAGAAGTCGTCGTCGCCGTCGATGTTGTAGCCGGCGCGCGCCAGCATGTAGACCGCCAGGCGGTCGGCCGCCGTGTCCAGCTCCGCCGGCATGGCCTTGATGCCGCCGCTGCCGATCAGCATGCTGTCGTCCGGCTTCACCTTGATGAGGTTGTCGATGATGCTGCCGATGGTGGCGTTGTTGCGCTGCGCCGTGGCATGGCCCAGCACGTTGTGCGCGAGGCCGGTGGCCAGCACGTAGGCCAGCTCGTCGTCGCTGCGCGTGAATTCGATCATGCCGCGCGTGACCATGACGCGCTGGCCGTCGGCGTAGGAGTTGACGTTGTCGGCGTTGCCCAGCTCGATGCCGTAGGCGCAGGCGCGCGTGACCGGGATGCTCAGGTCGCGCGTGGCGCCGTTGCGCTCGATGGTGAAGGGCAGGCTGGCCTGCGACGCCACCAGCGGCCCGAAGATGGCGCCGGCGCCGGACAGCGCGTGGCGGCCCGGCGGCAGCGGCTTGCCGCCGGCGGACAGCAGCACGTCGCCCACCTTGAGTCCGGCCTTGGCGGCGCCGCTGCCGGCCAGGACTTCGGTGACCTGCAGGCGCTCGCCCATGCCGAAGGCGACGTGCGCCGCCTCGTTGTAGTCGCCCGGGTAGGAGTAGCGGTTCTTGGCCGTAAAGCCGAGCAGGTTGCGGGCGTGCGTCTTGCACAGTTCCGCGTTATCGATGAGGAGCGGGGCCGCGACCTTGTACAGGCGGTCCTGCATGCCGGCCATGCGCCGCAGCGTCTCGGCATTGGCGGCCATTTGCGGGGTCAGTACCGGCGCTTGCGGGACCTGTGCGCCGGGTGCGACAGGCGCGCCCGGCGCGACCGGGCCCTGGGTGGCGCAAGCCGACAGCAGCAGGGCGATGCAGGTTCCCAGCGCCGCGTGGCGCATGCTTTGGATGCGGCTCATAGTCCTCCTCACTTTGAAACAAATCCTAGTGTTTGCCGGTGCTGCCGAAACCTCCGGCGCCCCGGTCGCTCGATGCGAACTCGTCGACGATGTTGAAGCCGACCTGCAGCACCGGCACGATGACCAGCTGCGCCAGGCGTTCCATTGGATTCAGGGTGAACGTGGCGTGGCCGCGGTTCCAGGTCGAGACCATCAGCTGGCCCTGATAGTCCGAGTCGATCAAGCCTACCAAATTTCCAAGAACGATGCCGTTCTTATGGCCGAGCCCACTGCGCGGCAGGATCATGGCCGCGTAGCCCGGATCGCCGATGTGGATGGCCAGGCCGGTCGGCACCAGCACGGTCTGGCCGGGTTCCAGCGTGAGCGGGGCGTCGAGGCAGGCGCGCAGGTCCAGGCCGGCGCTGCCGCCGGTGGCGTAGTGCGGCAGCTGGTCCTTCATGCGCGGGTCGAGGATCTTGACGTCGATGGTTTTCATGTCTTGTTCAGGTAAGCAGGGAGCGCTGTTCGAGGCGCTTGGCGATTTCGGAAACCAGCTGGCGGGCCAGGGCCAGCTTGGGCGCGCGCGGCAGCACGGTGTGGCCGCTGTCGTCGAACAGCACGATGCTGTTCTCATCCTGCCCGAAGGTGTGGTGGCCGATGTTGCCCACCAACAGGGGGATGCCTTTTTTCTCGCGCTTGACGGCGCCGTAGTCGATCAGGTTCTCGGATTCGGCCGCGAAGCCGACGCAGTAGGGCCAGCCGGAGATGCCGGTGGTTGCCGCCACGGTGGCGAGGATGTCAGGGTTCTGCTCGAACTGCAGCTGGGGCGGCGCGCCGCCTTCCTGCTTCTTGACCTTCTGGCCGCTGGGATTGGCCACGCGCCAGTCGGCGACGGCGGCCACGCCGATGAAGATATGCTGGCCGGGTACGCCCGCCATCACGGCGTCGTACATCTCGCGTGCGCTCTGCACGTCGATGTGGCGCACGCCGTGCGGGGTGGGCAGGGTGGTGGGGCCGGATACCAGCAGCACCTCGGCGCCGGCCTCGCGCGCCGCGCGCGCCACCGCATAGCCCATCTTGCCGGACGAGAGATTGGTGATGCCGCGCACCGGGTCGATCGGCTCGTAGGTCGGGCCGGCCGTGATCAGCACCCGCTTGCCCGCCAATACCTTGGGCTGGAAGGAGGCGACCAGTTCCTCGAGCAGGTCCTCGGGTTCCAGCATGCGGCCAAGGCCGGTCTCGCCGCAGGCCTGTTCGCCGGCGGCGGGACCGAACAGCCCGATGCCGTCCTCGCGCAGGGTGGCGACGTTGCGTTGCGTGGCCGGGTTCTCCCACATCTCCACGTTCATCGCCGGCGCCACCAGCAGCGGCACATGGCGCGGCCGCGCCACGCACAGGGTCGACAGCAGATCGTCGCAGGCGCCGTGCGCCAGCTTGCGGATGAAGTCGGCGGAGCAGGGCGCGACGAGCACGGCGTCGGCGCCGCGCGTGAGGTCGATGTGCGCCATATTGTTGGCGATGCGCGGATCCCACTGATCGGTATAAACAGTATGTCCGGACAGCGCCTGCATGGTGACCGCGCCGATGAAGTGGGTGGCCGATTCGGTCATCACCACCTGCACCGTGGCGCCGGCCTTGACCAGCGCGCGGCACAGTTCCGCCGCCTTGTAGCAGGCGACGCCGCCGGTCAGTCCCAGCACGATCTTCTTGCCCTTGAGGTCGCGGGTCATCTCAGCCTCCTCAGTGTTTGTTCACCCGGCGCAGCTCGTCGAAGATGAACAGGATTGCGCCGATCGTGATCGCCGAGTCGGCGATGTTAAAGGCCGGGAAGTGGCCGATGCCCGTCCAGTGGAAGTCGAGGAAGTCGATCACGTGGCCATAGGCCAGGCGGTCGATCACGTTGCCGATGGCGCCGCCCATGATGAGCGCGAGCGCCCAGCAGAACATGCGCTGGCCGGCGTGCTTGCGCAGCATGGTGATGATGAACACCACGGCAGCGATCGCGATGGCGGTGAACAGGTAGCGCTGCCAGCCGCCCTGGTTGGACAGGAAGCTGAAGGCCGCGCCTTCGTTATACGCCAGCACCAGGTTGAAGAACTTGGTGACGACGCGCTCCTCGCCGTGCTGGAACAGGGTGGTGATCGTCAGCTTGGACAGCTGGTCGAGCAGGATCACGATGAAGGCGATGCCGAGCCACGGCATGAGGCTGGCGCGTGCTGCCGGCGCGCCGCCGGCGAATCCCGATTTCTTTTTGGTTGCCATATTGTCGTTGTCAGGGTCGAGGGCCGCCGCATCCGCCTCGCGGGCGGGCGCGGCGGGACCGGCACAGCGTTACGCGAAGCGGCGCTCTTCGCCGCTGCCGAACAGGTTGCTCACGCAGCGGCCGCACAGGCCCGCATGCTCGTGGTGGCTGCCGACGTCGGCGCGGTAGTGCCAGCAGCGCTCGCACTTGGGCGCGCCGGACGCGGTGACGGCCACGGTTTCATCGGCATCAAGCGGCACTTCCAGCGCCCTGGCCTGCGAGGTGATGAACACGAACTTCAGGTCGTCGTCCAGGCTCTCGAGCAGCTTGTACTTGTCGCCGGCGGCCTTGACCACCAGCTCGGCCTGCAGCGAGGAGCCGATCGCGCCGCTGCCGCGCAGCGCTTCGAGCTCCTTGGTCACTTCGGCGCGCACCGCGCGCAGTGTGGCGTACTTGGCCAGCAGGGCCGGGCCGTCCGCGACTTGCGGGAAGGTCCAGAAGGTCTGGGTGAAGATGGTCTCGTCGCTGTCCTTGAAGGCCTGCGCGCCGGCGAACACGGCCCACGCTTCCTCGACCGTGAAGGACAGGATCGGCGCCAGCATGCGCAGCAGCGCATGGGTCATGTGCCACAGCGCGGTCTGGGCCGAGCGGCGCGCCCTGGAATCGAGGCCGGTGGTGTACAGGCGATCCTTGAGCACGTCGAGGTAGAAGCCGCCCAGGTCTTCCGAGCAGTAGTTCTGCAGGCGCGACACCACCGGATGGAATTCGTAGCGCTCGAAGTTGGCCGCGACTTCGGCCTGCAGGGCTTCGGTCATCGCCACCGCCCAGCGGTCGATCTCGAGCATGTCGGCGACCGGCACGGCGTCCTTGGCCGGGTCGAAGTCCGAGGTGTTCGCGAGCAGGAAGCGCAGGGTGTTGCGGATGCGGCGGTAGGCTTCGGTGACGCGCTTGAGGATCTCTTCGGACAGCGCCAGCTCGCCGGTGTAGTCGGTCGAGGCGACCCACAGGCGCAGGATGTCGGCGCCGAGGGTGCCGCTGATCTTCTGCGGCGACAGCACGTTGCCGAGCGACTTGGACATCTTGCGGCCATGCTCGTCGACGGTGAAGCCGTGCGTCAGCAGGGCCTTGTACGGCGGGCGGCCGTCCAGCATCGAGGCGGTCAGCAGCGAGGAGTGGAACCAGCCGCGGTGCTGGTCCGAGCCTTCCAGGTACAGGTCGGC
>JAEWEK010000199.1 GCA_023389425.1 Pseudomonadota bacterium
GTTCCTGGTTCACCTCGGCCGAACTGGGCGCGATCACCACCTCGGGCAATACCACCGGCACCTCGGTCACCGGCAAGATCGACGCCCGCCACGAGACCTCCAACTGGAGCGACGAGTACATCGCCAGCGGCTACTTCAAGGAGGACGTGGTCACGAATGGCGACGGCAGCCGCACGCGCGAACGCTCGGCCGAGCGCTACTCGCTGTCGGCCAAGGCGGCTTTCAAGCTGCTGAACGAAGGCCAGCGCGCCTTCGTGCTCGGCTCGCACGTGGACGACAAGTTCGGCGCATACACCAAGTATTCGAGCCTGTCGATCGGTTACGGCTCGCAGCTGTTCAAGTCGGAATCGAAGACGCTGGACGTCGAGATCGGCCCGGGCTACTTCCATGGCGAGCATTCCACCGGCCCCAGCGAGGCCGGCGCCACGGTGCGCGGCGCGGCGCTGTTCCGCTGGGCCGTGTCGCCGTCGGCCTGGTTCGCGCAGAACTTCAGCGTCGAGCACGGCACGTCGAACACGCACACCATCGCCGAAACGGCGCTGTCGACCAAGATCAACGACACCATGCAAATGAAGGCCGGCTTCTCGGTCCGCAGCGACACCAGCGTCCCGGCGGACAAGAAAAACACCGACACCCAGACCTCGTTGACGATGGTCTATTCCTTCTGATTCAGGCGCGGCCGCGCCCGCGGCCTGCTCAGGCGTGTTCGCGCGACAGCGCGGCCGCGCCGACCTTCGGCTTGGCAGTCAACAGCAGCGCGATCAGGCTGAGCAGGGCCGAGCCGCTCAGGTACAAGCCAACGTACTGCACGCCATAGTTGGTGGCCAGCCAGACCGCAACGTAAGGCGCCAGCGAGGCGCCGATGATGCCCGCCAGGTTGAAGCTGAGCGAGGAGCCGGTATAGCGCACCTCGGCCGGGAACAGCTCGGACAGCAAGGTGCCCAGGGGCCCGTAGGTCAGCCCGGTCAGCGACAGGCCGATGATCATGAACACGGTCATCAGGTTCATGTGTCCGGACCCGAACAGCGGTTTCATGAACAGACCGAACACGATGATGAGCAGCGAGACCAGGATCATGGCCGCGCGCGCGCCGCGGCGGTCGGCGATGATGGCCGACAGCGGGATCGTCAAGCCGAAGAACACCACCGACAGCAGCTGCAGCAGCAGCAGGTCCTTGCGCGAGAAATGCAGGTGCCCGGTACCCCAGACCATGGTGAACACGGTCATCAGGTAGAACAGCACGAAAGTCGCCACCGCGAGAAAGGTGCCCAGCACCAGCGCGCGCCGATGGTCGCGCAGCACGGCCAGCGCCGGTACGCGCTGCATCTGCTTGCGGTCGAGCACAGCCTGGAAGGCCGGGGTTTCGGTCAGCGTCAGGCGCACGTACAGGCCGACCAGCACCAGCAGCGCGCTGGCGAGGAAGGGAATGCGCCAGCCCCAGGCGAAGAATTCGTGGTCGGTAAGCGTGGCCGACAGCAGCAGGAACACGCCGGACGACAGGAAGAAACCGATCGGCGCACCCAACTGCGGGAACATGCCATACCAGGCCCGCCGCGAAGGCGGCGCATTTTCGGTCGCCAGCAGCACCGCCCCGCCCCACTCGCCGCCCAGTCCCAGCCCTTGCCCGAAGCGGCACAGCGCAAGCAGCAGCGGCGCGGCCATGCCGATGTCGGCGTAGGTCGGCAGCAGGCCGATCACCACCGTCGAGATCCCCATCGTCAGCAGCGCCGCGACGAGGGTCGCCTTGCGCCCGATGCGGTCGCCGAAGTGGCCGAAAATGGCCGAGCCGAAGGGCCGCGCGAGGAAGGCGATCGCGAACGTGACCAGCGATTGCATGCTGGCCGCGGTGGGATCGGCGGCCGGAAAGAACAGCTTGGGGAACACCAGCACCGCCGCGTTGGCGTAGGTGTAGAAATCGAAGAATTCAATTGTCGTGCCCGCCAGGCTGGCGAACAGCACCTTCGCCGGCCGGTTGACCGGGCGCGCCGCGACCGCGGCCGTCATGCGGCGCCTGCCTTGGCGAGCGCCGCCAGCACCTCGTCGGCATCGGCCGGGCGCACCACGCGCGCAACTTCCTGCCCGTTCTTGAGCACGATGACCGTGGGCCACAGCTTGATCCTGAACGAGCGGCCGAGCGCCCGGCCCGGTCCGTCCTCGACCTTGATGTGGCGGAACGATGGGCTGGCCGCCAGCGCGCGCTCGATCAAGGGCTCGGCCGCGCGGCAATAGCCGCACCAGTTGGTGCCGAAGTCGAGGGCAACGGCGCCCGGCAACGCGTCGATCGCGCTGCGCTCGGGCTGTCCCGTTTCGTAAGGCTGGGTCATGCGTTCACTCCTGATAATGCCGATATTGCAAGCGTACCTCAAAAGCCCCACCGCGCACCACCCCGGGGCTGGATCGCCGGCAGGGCGAACGTGAGACAGCGAACGGAAGCATGTGGTTCCGGCTGCCACACTGCGGACACGTCCTGCTTCAATCGGCCCCCGCGCCGTCCACGCTCTCCCCTCGCGCCGCCGCGCCGATGCGGCGCCGCGCCCTTGCGCCACTCAAAGGAAAACCTGCCCATGGATATCCGCGGATTCTTCACGTCCCTTCAGATTACCCCGGCCAATGCGCTGTTCGCGCTGGGCGCGGCCACGGTCAGCTTCATCGTCGTCCACGGTGCCGTCGCATTGTTCCGGCGCCGCCTCGGCAAGTTGTCCGAAGAACGCGCCCAGCGCCCGGTGGCGGAGGTGCTCAGCTCTACCCTGGCGCGCACCAGCAAGCTGGCGGTCGGCGCGACCTCGCTGTTGATCGGCCTGTCGGTGCTGGACCTGCCGGCGCCGTGGGATGAGCGGGTGCGCCACCTGTGGTTCATCACGCTGGGCGCGCAGATTGCGCTGTACGTTCACCGTGCGATCAAGGTGGCGGCGCGCCGCTACTTCCGCGCGCATGCCGGCGGCGCGGCCGACACCCAGGTGACGGTGGCGCACACCTTGATGATCTGGGTGCTGCAGACCAGTGTCTGGACGATCTTTGCGCTGGCGATGCTGTCGAACCTCGGCATCAACGTCACCACCTTCGTGGCCAGCCTGGGCATCGGCGGCGTGGCGATCGCGCTGGCGGTGCAGAATATTCTCGGCGACCTGTTCGCGTCGCTCTCGATCGCAGTGGACAAGCCGTTCGAGGTGGGCGACTTCCTGAGCGTGAAGGATATCTCGGGCACGGTTGAGCATGTCGGGTTGAAGACGACGCGGATCCGGGCGGCGACGGGTGAACAGATCGTCATCTCGAATGCCGAGATCCTGAAGAACACGGTCCACAACTTCAAGCGCATGCAGACACGGCGCGTGCAGTTCGGGCTGCGCGCCAGCCCGGCGACGCCGCCCGGCTTGGTGGCCAAGGTGCCGGCGGGGTTGGCGGACATCGTGAAGGCGAAGGGCAGGGTCAGGTTCGAGCGCGCGCACGTGAAGACGCTGGACCAGAACTTCGTGGAGTTCGAGGTGGCGTACACGATGCTGACGGCGGACTACCTGGCGTTCATGGATACCCAGCAGGCGGTGATCCTGGAGGCGATGCAGCTATTCGCGGAGCTGGGGGTGTCGACTTTGCCGGCGCCGCGGGCGATGATGGTGCAGGATGCGGAGGATGGGCGCGAACGTGTGCAGCGCAATCTACGCAGCCTGCATTGATCCGCCAGCTTTGTTCGATCTGGCAATAACCCTGCCGGATCAGAACAGCGGGTTCCCGGTCGTCGGTTGCTGCTGCGGATTCGCTTGCGGCGGCAACGGACGCACCGGCGGCGGTGGCGGCGCGGGCTGCTGGTCTTCCTCATCCGGTGGCGGCGGCAGCGCCTGCGGCGGCTGCGGCATCGGCGCGCCCTCGCGCTGCAAATCGCCCGACTCTTCCATGTCCTGATCCGGTTCCGGCTCCTCCGCCCGCTGCACCGGCGCCGCCTTGCGCCCGCCCGGGAACAGCGCGTCGGCATCGAGCTTGCCGCTGTCCAGCAGCGATTTGTAGAAGTCGCCGACCAGCAGGATCGCATTGTGCCCGCCCTGCCCCCAGTAGGCGCTGCGCATCGCCACCCGCGTATCGTTGAAGCCCACCCAGGCACCGGCGACGAGGTTCGGATGCATCAAGATGAACCAGCCATCGGCATTGTTCTGGGTGGTGCCGGTCTTGCCGGCGACATCGGCGTTGATGCCGAAGCGGTAGCGCACCGCCGTGCCGGTGCCCCGGTTGACCACGCCGCGCATCATGTCGATCAGCGTCACCGCGGACGCCTGCGACATCGCCCGCTGCGGCGCCTGCGTGCCGAATTCCGCGAGCACCTTGCCGTCGCGGTCCGTGATGCTCTTGATGAACACCGGCGTGTGGTACTCGCCCTGCGCCGCGATGGTCGAATAACTGTTGACCATTTCGAGCAGCGTCACCGGGCTGGTGCCCAGCGCGAGCGAGGGCACCTGCGCCAGCTTGCTCTGCCTGATTCCCATCGACTGCGCCAGCTTGACGATCGGGCTCAGGCCCACGTCCTGCATCACCTGCGCCGTGATCGTGTTCTTCGAATAGACGAGGCCATCGCGCAGCGTCAGCTCGCGGCCGGTGGTGCCGCTCATGTCGGTCGGGCGCCAGATGCTGCCGTCGGCGGCCTTGATGTCGCGTACCGCATCGAGATAAGGATGATCCGGCGTGATGCCGCGCTCCAGCGCCGCCGCGTAGACGATGGGCTTGAAGGTCGATCCCGGCTGGCGGGCGGCTTGCGCCACGTGGTCGTACTGGTCGCGCTGGAAGTCGCGGCTGCCGACCCATGCCTTGATCTCGCCGGTGTTCGGGTCTTCGGCGACGAAGCCGGCTTCGAGGCGCGTCTTGCTGGCCTTCAGGCGGCTCATGAAGTCACGGTCCGCCTTCAGGCGCTTGAACGCGTCGTCGGCCGACTCGCCGCCATCGACCGCGCGGCGGTAGGCGCCGGATTCCCGCACGAACTGGTCTAGCAGGTCGCCGTGCGAGCGCCAGAAATAGGCGAACGGCGTCACGCTGTCGCGCATGTCGGTGTACGTGCCGACCGAGCTGCCGCCGGGCGGCGACGGCTCGCCCCACTCGACGTCGGCCACCGCCTGCAAGGCGTCCGATTGCCGTTCGACGGCGCGCATCGCGGCCTGCTGCAGGTCGTAGTCGAGCGTGGTGTGCACCACCAGGGCGTCCTGCTGCAGGTTGTAGTCGTTCTCGTCGGCCCAGGAGATCAGCCACTTGCGCACGTAGGCCGTGAAGTGGTTCTCCTGCGTGTTCTTGTGCTCGGCCTGGCGCGTGAAGCGCACTTTCAGCGGGCGCTTGACCAGTTGCTTGTAGCGCGCCTCGCTGAAGTCGCCCTGCTTGAGCATCTGCGCCAGCACCAGGTTGCGGCGCTGGAGCGAACGCTCCGGATTGGTCACCGGATTGTAGTAGGCGGTACCCTTCAACATGCCGACCAGCGTGGCCGCTTCCAGCACGTCCAGCTGCGCGGCGGGCTTGTTGAAGTAGGTGCGCGCCGCCATCTCGATGCCGAAGGTGTTGTACAGGAAGGGCACCGTGTTCAGGTACATCTCCAGGATTTCGGTCTTGCTGTAGGTGTTCTCGATCTTGATCGCGGTGATGAGCTCCTTGGCCTTGCGCGTCAGGCTGCGCGAACGGCCGATCTCCTCGGGGAACATATTGCGTGCGAGCTGCTGGGTGATGGTGGAGCCGCCCTGCGTGTCTCCATGCAGGCTGGCCAGCAGCGCGCCGCCGACGCGGGTGAAGTCGACGCCGTGGTGATCGTAGAAGCGCCGGTCCTCGGTGGCGATCAGCGCGTTGACGACGTTCGGCGATACCTGGGACAGCTTCACGCGCTCCTGCAGCCCCTGCTCGAAGCTGGCCAGCACACGGCCGTCGCCGGCCAGCACCACGGTCGGTTGCGCCACGCGCGCCTGTTTCAGCGACGAGATGCCGGGCGTGAACGGAATCAGCGCCGCCAGGTAGATGGCGCCGCCGATGATCAGCGCATTCACGCTCCAGAGGAAGATGATGGCCGCGCGCTGGAGTTTGCTGCGCCCGGTCAGCCGCTTCTGCGCGTGGCCGCGCGCGGCGTGCGCCGCCCTGGTCGCCGCCTCGAGCAGCCGCTTGCCGTGCCGCCGCAAGCGGCTGCCTAAGTTGTCGTCCTCGGCCACTGTATTTACCTTGCCCGCTATGCTGGTGAGAGCGGCAAGTATACCCGACCCGGCGCGGCGCCACCGTTGGCCGCCCAACTTAGCGTCCGGACCATTGTGCGCTGCAATGCGGAATTCGGCGAAAGTTCCGTTATCATTAGCGCATGTCAGATCAAGATCAAACTACTGTAGCTTTGGAACCGGCCCCGCCGACGCGCGTCATGCGCCAGTTCCGCATCGTGTTCAATGCGGTCAAGGCGCATTTCCGCCAGGTCGAGCGTGAGGCCGGCGTCGGCGGCGCCCAGCTGTGGGCGCTGGCCGTGATCCAGCGCACGCCCGGCATCGGCGTCACCGAGCTGGCGCGCGAGCTGGACATCCACCAATCCACCGCCAGCAACCTCACCCGCGCCCTGATCGAACGCGGCCTGGTCAGCGCCGGCCGCGAAAGCCTGGACCGCCGCACCGTGGCCCTGCGGCTGCTGCCGCCGGCCGAAGACGTGCTGAAGGCCGCGCCGATGCCTTTCACCGGGGTGCTGCCGGATGCGCTGTCCTCGCTCGATCCCGCCACCCTCGCCCGCCTCGAACAGGACCTGGGCGAGCTGATCACCGCGCTGGCGGCCGATGAATCGGCGGCCAACGTGATGCTCTCGCAGCAGCTCTAGGACTCCGTTTCCAGTTCGCCGCGGAAGCGGCGCAAGGCTTCGGCCACGATGCCCTCGGCGCTGCCGGCGTCTACAAAGGCCTGGCGCAGCAATTGGGCGTCGCTGCCGGCGTTGGCCTCGCGGTACAGGTGCTCGAGCGCCGCCTCGCTGCCCAGCGCCTCGGCGTGCGGCGCCAGCATGCGCAGGGTGGCGAGAATGTCCTCGCGCAGCGACAGCTGCTCGTGGCTCTGCGGATGGACGATGGTGCCATCCAGCCCGAAACGGCAGGCCTGGAAACGGTTGTAGTTGTAGACCAGGTAGTCGTCCTCGAGCGGCATCGCTTCCTCGCGCCGCAGCAGGTGGCGGCACAGCGCCTGCAGGTAGCAGGCCAGCGCCGCCGCGCGCTCCACCGTCAGCGGCGTGTCGCACACGCGCAGCTCGATGGTGCCGTA
>JAEWEK010000212.1 GCA_023389425.1 Pseudomonadota bacterium
TGCTGCATACCGGGAGCGCGCGCAGCGTATGAACCCTGATCAATCGTGCGCGAGAAATGTCGCGCTGCAGTTTCTTGGTCAGCTTCAATATTACCGCGATCGGCAGGCCTGCCGCATGCCTGAGCGCCGTGGGTTCACCAGGGCACACAATTGCGGCGTATCATAGACGCCTTCCATAACAGAGATACCACGCTGTCCATGTCCGATACCGAAACCCAGCGTGCCAGCCGCCTGGCCGCGCTGCGCGCCGCGATGGCACGCAATCAGGTCGACGCCTTCATCGTCCCGTCCAGCGATCCGCACCTGTCCGAGTACCTGCCGGGCCGCTGGAAGGGCCGCGAGTGGATGTCGGGCTTCACCGGCTCGGTCGGCACCTTCATCGCCACCGCCGATGTCGCCGGCGTCTGGACCGATGGCCGCTACTGGACCCAGGCCGAGCAGGAACTGGCCGGCTCCGAGATCAAGCTGATGAAAATCCCCTCGGGCGCCAGCCTGCAGCACATCGACTGGCTGGCCGCGAACCTGCAGCCGGGGCAGACCGTGGCGGTGGACGCGACCGTGCTGGGGCTGGCCGTGGAGCGCCTGCTGCGCGATGCGCTGGCCGCGCGCGGCATCAGGCTGCGCACCGACCTCGACCTGCTGGACGACGTGTGGGCCGACCGCCCGTCGCTGCCGGCGAACGAAGTGTTCGAGCACCTGCCGCCCTACGCCGTGACGCCGCGCGCCGACAAGCTGGCCGCCACCCGCGCGGCCATGCGCGCGCTCGGCGCCGACTGCCACTTCATCTCGACCCTGGACGACATCGCCTACCTGTTCAACCTGCGCGGCGCCGACGTCAACTTCAACCCGGTATTCGTCGCGCATGCGCTGGTCGAGCCGGACAGCGCGACCCTGTTCGTCAGCGAAGGCAAGGTGCCGCCCGCCGTGCGCGACAGCCTGCTGGCCGACAGCGTGCAGGTGGCGCCCTACGAGGAAGCGGCCACCAAACTGGGCGCGCTGGAAGCCGGCAGCACGCTGCTGGTCGACCCGCGCCGCATCACCGCCGGCATGCGCGCCGCCGTGCCCGCGAGCGTGGGCGTGGTCGAGGCGATCAATCCGACCACCTTCGCCAAGTCGCGCAAGCTGGAGGGCGAAGCGGAGCACGTGCGTGCCACCATGGAGCAGGACGGAGCCGCGCTGTGCGAATTCTATGCATGGCTGGAGCCGGTGCTGCGCGATCCGCAGCGCGCACCGCTCACCGAAGTGGCGATCGACGAACACATCACCGCCGCGCGTGCGCGCCGGCCGGGCTTCGTCAGCCCGAGCTTCGCCACCATCGCCGGCTTCAAGTCCAACGGCGCCATCATGCACTACCGCGCGCAGCCGGAAACCTGCGCCGTGATCGAAGGCGACGGCCTGCTGCTGATCGACTCCGGCGGCCAGTACCTCGGCGGCACCACCGACATCACGCGCGTGGTCCCGGTCGGCTCGCCCTCGGCGCCGCAGAAGCGCGACTTCACGCTGGTGCTCAAGGGCCTGATCGCGCTGTCCGGCACCAGTTTCCCGCGCGGGACCAGGTCGCCGATGCTGGACGCGATCGCGCGCGCGCCGATCTGGGCCGCCGGCATCGACTATGGCCACGGCACCGGCCACGGCGTCGGCTACTTCCTCAACGTGCACGAAGGCCCGCAGTCGATTTCGCCGACCACGATGCCCGAGCAGCATACGGCGATGGAGCCGGGCATGATCACCTCGATCGAGCCGGGCATCTACCGCCCCGGCCACTGGGGCATCCGCCTCGAGAACCTGGTGCTGAACCGCGTCGAGCAGAGCACCGAGTTCGGCGAGTTCCTGTGCTTTGAAACGCTGACCCTGTGCCCGATCGATACGCGCTGCCTCGACATGTCGCTGCTGCGCGCGGACGAAGTCACCTGGCTCAACAACTACCACGCCAACGTCCGCGAGCGCCTGTCGCCGCACGTCGATGGCGCGGCCAGGGCGTGGCTGGAAGAGCGCACGAGGGCGATCTGATGGCGAGCGCGCGTTCCACCCGCGCCAGCGCGGCTGTCGACCGGCTCAAGAAGCGCACCGGGCATCCCGGCTATTCGATGGCGCGCACCGGCGACGGCCTGTTCTTCCTGTCCGAGACGCCGGGCGCGCCGCCGCTGTGCGCACCGCTCGAACTGGACGACTTCGTCGCCTTCGTCAACGGCCTCGGACCGCAGGAGCAGAAGCGCGTCAGCAAGCACGACCTGGCTTTCGAAAAGCAGCTCGTCAAGAAGAACAAACCATAAAAGAGAGATCTGCCTATGCCATCGCATGCGGTGCTGGCTTCCTATTGGTCGGTGAATGAACTGGCCACCAACGGCATCATCCTGCTGACGGTGGCGGGCGCGCTGCTGCTCGGCCTGATGGTCGGCTACGAGCGCTTCTACCACGGCCGCGCGGCCGGCATGCGCACCTACGGCCTGGTGTGCATGGCCTCGGCCGCATTGACGGTGGTGGCGGGCTATCCGGGCTTCTGGTTCGGCGGCCACGGCGAATCGCTGGCGATCCCGACCTCGGTCGACCCGACCCGCATCATCCAGGGCGTCGTCACCGGCATCGGCTTCCTCGGCGCCGGCGTCATCATGCGCGAGGGCTTCAACATCAGCGGCCTGACGACGGCGGCCTCGATCTGGGCCTCGTCGGTGATCGGCATCCTGATCGGCGTCGGCTTCTACCTGTCGGCGATCGGGATGGCGCTTTGCGCCGCCACCATCATGGCGGGCCTGAACCGGCTCGAGGCCTACCTGCCGCACCGGCATGCGATCGCGGTGCGCATGAGTTTCAGGGCCGGCTACATACCGCGCGAGGACGTGCTGCGGCAGATCGCGCTCGAGCGCGGCTACGAGATCGCCGGCGGCTCGCTCACCATCAACGGCGACAGCCGCGGGCAGGAATGGCGCTTCGTGGCGCTGGCGCTGACGCGCACCAGCGGCGTGGCGGTGTCGGACCTGGCCAAGGAACTGGCCGCGTTCGATGGCGTGGACGGCTTCCAGCTGTCGCACGCCCGCAATTGATATAAACAATAAAAAATACAGGGAAGACCGATGAAGGCTCAGGAAGTACTCGATTTCTGGTTCGGCGCGCCGGGGAGCGCCAGCTTCGGCCAGCCGCGCGCCGAATGGTTCCGCAAGGACGAGGGTTTCGACAGCGAGATCCGCGCCCGTTTCGGCGAGCTGATTGCGCGCGCCGTCGCCGGCGGCCTGCGCGAGTGGGACGACGAAGGCGCGCAAGGCGTGCTGGCGCGGATCCTCGTGCTCGACCAGTTCACGCGCAATGCGCGCCGCGACACGCCGGGCGCCTTCGAAGGCGATCCGCTGGCGCTGGCCGCCGCGCGCAAGCTGGTGGACAGCGGCGCCTACCGCGAACTGGCGCCGGCGCAGCGCGCCTTCGCCTTCATGCCTTTCGAGCACGCCGAGGAGCCGCGCGCGCAGGAGCAGGCGGTCGAGCTGTTCACCGAACTCGCGCGCGAGACCGGCGGCTTCGCCGACATGCTCGACTACGCGCATCGCCATCGCGGCGTGATCGCGCGCTTCGGCCGTTTCCCGCACCGGAACGCTATCCTTGGCCGCGCCTCGACGCCGGAAGAAGCCGAGTACCTGCGCCAGCCGGGCAGCGGGTTCTGAGGTGAGGCCTACCCTGAACATCGTCGGCGCCGGCCATGTCGGCCGTGTGCTCGGCCGCCTGTTCGCGCAGCGCGGCGTATTCGATGTGCAGGATGTGCTGACCCGATCGCAGGCCAGCGCGCGGCAGGCGGTCGGCTTCATCGGCGCCGGGCGCGCGCTGCACGAGGCGCGGTCGATGCGCCCGGCGGCAGTGTGGATGCTGGCGGTGGGCGACGACCAGATCGCCCCGGTGTGCGCGGCGCTGGCGCAGGCGGGCCTGCTGGCCGATGCGGTGGTGTTCCACTGCAGCGGCGCCAAATCGTCCGCCGAACTGGATGCGGCCGCGCGCCTCGGCGCCGCCACCGCCAGCGTGCACCCGGTCCGCAGCTTCGCCGATCCGCAGGCGGTGGCCGCCGCCTTCGACGGCACCTTCTGCGGCATCGAAGGCGCACCAAAGGCGCTGGCGCTGCTCGGTCCCGCCTTCGAGGCCATCGGCGCGCGGCTGGTCACGATCGATGCCGCCGCCAAGACGGTGTATCACGCGGCCTCGGTGTTCGCTTCCAATTACCTGGTGACCGTGCTGGATGCCGCGTTGCGCGCTTACCAGGCGGCCGGCATCCCGCCCGAGGTGGCGCGCGAGCTGGCCGTGCCGCTGGCCGGCGAAACCCTGTCCAACCTGCTGCGCCTGGGCCCGGAGGCCGCCCTGAGCGGCCCGGTGGCGCGCGGCGACATGGCCACCGTGGCGCGCCAGCAGGCCGCCGTCACGGCCTGGGACGCGCCGACCGGTGCGCTGTATGCCGCGCTGGCCGACGCCACGGTCGACCTGGCACGGCGCAAGCACGGGCGCAATGCATAAGTTTTTCTTACTCATGGAGTGTTTTCTATGCACCTGACAGCCTGGGCCACCCTGGCCGTGCTTGCGGTTTATTTTGCGACATTTGGCATTGCCGCCATGGCGCGCGCCAAGTTCAAGGTGCCGGCGCCGTCGATGGACGGCCCGGTCGAGTTCCAGAGCGCCCACCGGGTCCAGATGAACACGCTGGAGCAATTGCCGCTGGTGCTGGTGCCGATGTGGCTGTGCGCGACCTTCCGGGGCGACGCCTGGGCCGCCGCCGGCGGCGCCCTGTGGTGCGTCGGCCGCGTCCTCTATGCCCTCGCGTATTACCAGGAACCGCGCCGGCGCGAGTTCGGCTTCATCACCGGCATGGTCGCCAGCGCCTTCCTGATCGTTGGCACCGTGGTCGGCCTGGTAATGCACTAGAGCAAAAAAGATGCCGTTAAGCATCGACAAAGTCCAGGAATCGCAATAAGCTTGCCAGACATATCAGACAAGCTCAGGCGAGCCGAGGCCCGCTTCGACGCCAGGATGGAGGAAGACCAGCATGTTGTTTTTGAAGAGCACCAGCGTGACCAAGGCTCCCGGCATTTACGAGGTGGACGTGGCCGCCAAGCCGCCCGGCAAGACTTTCGGGATCTTCATGGCCACCGACCCGGACAATCCGCCGAGCGCCATCTTCGGCGAGCTGGAAAAGCTGGGCTTCCACAAGAGCTACCAGCAGGGCTATACCCACAAGGACAAGGGCAAGGTGCTCGACGTCCATTTCCAAAAGAACGGGACCGACCTGTTCAACGGGTGGAAGACCGAGGAATGCACCGAGAACCTGGCGGCCATCGATGCGCTGTTCAATACCCACGGCATCAAGGTGGCGCCGCGGGTGATGAGCCTGGCGGAAGCGTATCGCTAGCCGGCTCAGGCGCTGACCGCCACGTGGTACAAACCCCACGGGCAGTTGCTGAAGCGCTCGGCCAGCGACTTGCCCGCCATCTCCGGCACCCGGTCCGCATCGTAGACCGCCCACAGCGGCCCCAGCCCGCCGAGGGGGATCGGCTGCCCATCCACATGGGTCGCGACGATGAAGCCGAGGCTGCGCGCCTGCCTGCCTGAAAGTTCCACCGCATAGCCATCCACCGCGCGCAGCAGGAGCTTGCTCGCATCGCCCACCCGCGCCCCGGCGCGCGCCAGCACGTCCAGCAATAAAGGACCGCGCAGCTCATGCGGCTTGGCGTCGTATTCCACGGTCGGACGGATCGTGCGCGCCGGCAGCGCCGTCAATTCCGCGAAATCGAAGGTCCAGGCCCGCTCGAAGCTCACCTGCTGCTTGTGCATCATCTGGTCCAGCGCCGGATTGTAGGGACCGCGGTTGCTGCGTGGTATGGCGCCGGTCACGGTCAGCAGGGCAGGGCCGCGCGCCGCCGGCGCGGCGTGGGATGACATGGGCGCGGCCAATGCCGCCAGCGCCGCGCTTCCGATGAATTGGCGTTTGTTCATGCGAAAATATCCCCCTATTGCAATGTCGCCATCATAGCCGCAAAACCCAGCCGTGGACCTGTTTGCTTCCCCCGCCACATTGACGCCGATCCCGGTCGAGGACGGCGAGCTGGCTTTCCTGCCCCAGCTCGCGCTGCCTGTGTCCAAGGACGAAATCCTGCGCCGCCTGGTCGCGGAAACCGACTGGCGCGCGGAGACCATCATTGTGTACGGAAAGCGACATCTGCAGCCGCGCCTGACGGCCTGGCATGGCGACGCCGCCTATACCTATTCAGGCCTGCGGCTGGCACCGCTGCCGTTCACGCCGCTGCTGCAGACGATTCGCACCGCCGTCGAGCAGGCAAGCGGCCGCCGCTTCAACAGCGTGCTGCTGAACTACTACCGCAACGAGCGCGACAGCATGGGCATGCATGCCGACGACGAGCCCGAACTCGGACCGGAACCGGCCATCG
Source organism: Pseudomonadota bacterium (assembly GCA_023389425.1). Taxonomy (GTDB): domain Bacteria; phylum Pseudomonadota; class Gammaproteobacteria; order Burkholderiales; family Burkholderiaceae_D; genus Telluria. The sequence continues at coordinate 6,411 of JAEWEK010000212.1, forward strand.
CCTCGCTCAGCTTCGGCGCGACCCGCACGTTCGTACTGCGCCACCGCCTGAGCAAACGCACCGTGAAAATCGAGCTGGGCGCTGGCAGCCTTCTGTTGATGGACGGAAAACTCCAGCAGGCGTGGCTCCATGGCATCAACAAGACCAGCCGGGCTACCGGGCCGCGGATCAACCTAACTTTCCGCTATATCTTTTAAAGTGCAGCGATCGCCGCGCTATGTTCGCTCATCTATAACTGAATAATTAGTCAGTTATCTTACATTTGATTACAGTTCTTACCAAATCCGGACGGTGTTGAAGATTTGCCAGTGCTATCTTGGCCTCGTCGCGATTCCTGTTGAATTGCGAAATAGCACTAGTTGAGTAAAGGAACTGAAAGATGAAGAAAATCGTATTCGCACTCATCGCTGGCGCAGCAGTCGCCACCGCCGCCCAAGCCCAGGACAGCAACGCACCGCGTGGCTACATCGGCCTCGGCGCCGCTACCGCCGATCACCAGTACTCGATCAACGGCGTCAACACCACCGGCAACGACGGCTACAAGGCCTCGGCCAAAGTGTTCGGCGGCTATGAGTTCAACAACACCTGGGGCCTGGAAGCGGGCTACACGGACTTCCGCAAGTCCAACTTCAACTACACCACCGCCGCCGGCGTGAAGGGCAGCGGCAACTCGGACGGCCACGCCACCTACCTGGCCGCCAAAGGCAACGTGCCCCTGAACGAGCAATTCTCGTTCTACGGCAAGCTGGGTGTCGAAAACACCCACGCCAACTTCACCACCACCACGCCGGGCCTGAACGGCAGCACGAGCGACACCGGCGTGTACGGCGGCGTGGGCGTGCAGTACAACCTGAGCAAGCAGGTTTCGCTGAACGCGGAGTACGAGCGTTATGGCAACAAGAAAGACTTCGGCGCCAAGCCGGACGTCTGGACCGTGGGCATGCGCTACAACTTCTGATGTAGCCTCCTGGGGTAACAAGGAAAAAGGGCCTGCGGGCCCTTTTTCCGTTTGCTCAGCGCGCGTTGGCTTGCAATGGCGTGGACAGCGGCGGCAGTGCCGGCGACGGGTCCGGCTCGGCCCAACCCGCGGCGATAAAGCGGTGCAGCGAGGACCACGGCCAGTCGGCCGCGCTGGCGCACAGCCCATGGCGCACGGGATTGGCGTGGATGTAGTCGACCAGCGCCACGTATTCGGCGTCGCTGCCGATGCGGTGCACGAGGTAGTGCGGCTCCCAGATCGCGCCGTCCGGCGCATCCGGCACCAGCGTCTTGCGCAGCGCCTTGGAGAAGGCGATCTTGACGGCACGCCAGCGCGCGGCGCAGTCGAAGTCGCCGGGGGGCAGCGTCCAGATCGTGTGTGCGTGATCCGGCAACACCACCCAGGCGTCGGCATGAAACGGCTTGCGGATGCGCGCCTGCCGGATCGCTTCGCTAAACGCGGCGATATGATCCGTCAGCAAAGTGCTGTTGCGGTCCAGCAGCCGTACAGTGAAGAAGAATGTCCCGCCGGGGGCGCGGTTGTCGCGGTAATCTGTCATCGGCTCGAGTCGCACCGCCACCACGGGGGCGCAATGGCAGGCGCGAAAGCGAGGACTTAACGGCCTCGTCGTGGCTGATTCTACACAGGTGCGGCCTGGGGCGACGATCCATTTCCGCGCACAAAAAAGCCCGCGCTTGCGGGCTGTATGCGAAGCGCGGCTGTTTAACCGTGCAGCGGCTTGTAGCGGATCCGCTTCGGCTTCGCGCCTTCCTCGCCCAGGCGCGCCTTCTTGTCGGCTTCGTATTCCTGGTAGTTACCGTTGAAGAAGGTCACTTGCGAGTTGCCTTCGAACGCGAGGATGTGGGTCGCGATGCGGTCGAGGAACCAGCGGTCGTGCGAGATCACCATGACGCTGCCGGCGAACTCGAGCAGCGCATCTTCCAGCGCGCGCAGGGTTTCCACGTCCAGGTCGTTCGACGGTTCGTCCAGCAGCAGCACGTTGCCGCCCTTGAGCAGGGTCTTGGCCAGGTGCAGGCGGCCGCGTTCGCCGCCGGACAGGTTGCCGACCTGCTTCTGCTGGTCCGCGCCCTTGAAGTTGAAGCGGCCCAGGTAGGCGCGCGACGGCATCTCGAAGCGGCCCACCTGCAGCACGTCGGCGCCGCCGGTCACGTCCTCGAACACGGTCTTGTTGTCCGCCAGCGCATCGCGCGACTGGTCGACCAGCGAGATCTTCGCGGTCTGGCCGATGTGCACTTCGCCGCTGTCCGGCTGTTCCAGGCCCGCGATCATCTTGAACAGGGTGGATTTACCGGCGCCGTTGGGGCCGATGATGCCGACGATCGCGCCCGCCGGGATGATGAAGGACAGGTTGTCGATCAGCAGGCGGTCGCCGAAGGCCTTCGACACGTTCTTGAATTCGATGACGTCATTGCCCAGGCGCTCGGCGACCGGAATGAAGATCTCCTGCGTCTCGTTGCGCTTCTGGTATTCGTATTCGGACAGCTCGTTGAAGCGGGCCAGGCGGGCCTTCGACTTGGCCTGGCGCGCCTTCGGATTCTGGCGCGACCATTCGAGTTCCTTGGCCAGCGCCTTCTGGCGCGCCGACTCGTGCGCCTCTTCCTGCTTCAGGCGGTCCTGCTTCTGGTCCAGCCACGACGAGTAATTGCCCTTCCACGGGATGCCGTGGCCGCGGTCCAGTTCCAGGATCCATTCGGCGGCGTTGTCGAGGAAGTAGCGGTCGTGGGTGATGCCGACCACGGTGCCCGGGAAGCGCAGCAG
>JAEWEK010000249.1 GCA_023389425.1 Pseudomonadota bacterium
GGTACCGACAGGCAGCCTTCCTCGTAGACTTCACGCTCTTCGCTGGCCCAGGTGATTTCCGGATTGCAGAAGACCTTGAGCTGGTCGTGCGTTTCCGACACGTCGATCACCACCAGGCGTTCGTGTACGTCGACCTGGGTCGCGGCCAGGCCGACGCCGGGCGCGTCGTACATGGTCTCGGCCATGTCCGCCACCAGCTTCCGCAGGCGCTCGTCGAATTCGGTGACCGGCTTGGCCACCTTGTGCAGGCGGGGATCGGGATAGCGCAGGATGTTCAGGATGGCCATACAGTGGTCGGGGTTCCGTAAAAAGCAGTTTGTTTTTATATGGGGTTGCGTGGGCGCCGCACAAGCGCCGAATGCCACACATCCTCCCCGCTGGCAGGACGATATTGTCTTGCTAGTTCAGGGATTTATGTGCAGAATTTGATTCAGTTAGGCAACTTTTTGGATCCGCAGCAAAGCTGGCGTGTTGCAGCCGGCAACCGGCGTGTTCATGCCGCACTTATCGGACCGTTTAATGAAAAATTTTAGCACAGTCGCGACCCGCCTTGCATCGGCCGCCCTTCTCTCGTGCGCCGCGCTGCAGGCCGCGCACGCCGCACCGTCGGACTTCCGTCCGGACGCCCCCGACCAGCACGTGGTGGTCAAGGGCGATACCCTGTGGGGCATTTCCGGCACTTTCCTCAACAATCCGTGGCGCTGGCCCGAGGTGTGGGGCCTGAACCGCGACCAGATCCGCAATCCGCACTGGATCTACCCGGGCCAGGTCGTGTATTTCGACCGTGCGCACGGCCGCCTGACGCTGAGCAAGCCCGGCAGCGGCGACGAGGACGGCGCCGCTGCCGGCGCGCAGCGCCTGTCGCCGCAGCTGCGCACCGAGGGGCTCGGGCGCGACGCGGTGCCGGCCATTGCCGCCGGTGCGATCGAACCCTTCCTATCGCAGCCGCTGGTGGTGCAGGCCGACGAACTGGCCGGGGCGCCGCGCATCGTGGCCTCGCAGGGCGGCCGCCTCTACCTCGGCCAGGGCGACAAGGTCTATGTGCGCGGCAGCCTCAACGGCGCCAGCTCCTTCCAGGTATTCCGTCCCGGCACGCCGCTGACGGATCCGGACAGCGGCAAGGTAGTGGCCTACCAATCCATCTACCTGGGCACGGTGGCGCTGACGGCGGCGGCGAAGGATGGCGCCGACGTCAGCAGCTTCGTCATCGCCAGCACCAACCGCGAGATGGCGGTGGGCGACCTGCTGCTGCCGGCGCCGCCGACCGCGATCCGCAACTACGTGCCGCATCCGCCGGAGCGCGCGGTCCATGCGCGCGTGATGTCGATTTACGGCGACGTCACGCAGGCCGCACAGAGCCAGGTCGTGACTGTCAATAAGGGCACTGTTGACGGACTCGACGTCGGCTCCGTGCTGCAGCTTTATCATTACGGGAAGACGGTGCCGGACCCGGCCAGCAAAGGTTTCCTCGGCCTGTTCCGCGCCAAGCTCAAGCTGCCAGACGAGCGCTTCGGCGACCTGTTCATCTTCCGCGTGTTCAAGAACGTTTCCTACGGTCTGATCATGCAGGTGAACGCGCCCGTGCAAGTCGGCGACGTGGCCAACTCACCGGAGTAAACCCGCCGTGCAGGACACGGACCCCAGCACCGCCGCCAGCAGCGCCGACATCGCCGACTGGCTGCGCCTCGACCAGGCGAGCGGTGTGGGCTGCCGTAGCGCCAATCAGCTGCTGGCCCAGTTCGGCGCACCGGCGGCCATCTTCGCCGCCGGTGCCAATGCGCTCGGCACCTGGGTGCGGCCGGCGCAGGCGCGGGCCTTGCTCGCGCCGGATTCAAGCGCCTTCAAGGAATTGCTCGCCGCCACGCTAGCGTGGCGGCGGCAGCCGGGCCACCATCTCATCACCCAGCACGATCCGCGCTATCCGCCGCTGCTGGCGCAGATTCCCGATCCGCCGCTGATGCTGTACGCCATCGGCAATATCGCACTGCTGGCGCGGCCCTGCCTGGCCATCGTCGGCAGCCGCAATGCCAGCACGCAGGGCCAGGCCAATGCGCAGGCCTTCGCCCAGGCGCTGTCCGAAGGCGGGCTGACCATCGTGTCGGGGCTCGCCGCCGGCATCGATGCCAGCGCCCACGCCGGCGCCTTGCGCGGCGCGGCCGGCACCATCGCCGTCGTCGGCACCGGTCTCGACCGCGTCTATCCGGCGCGCCACCGCGCGCTGGCGCAAAGCATCGCGCAACGGGGCTGCATGCTCAGCGAATACGCGCTGGGCACGGGGCCGCTCGCGAACAATTTCCCGCGCCGCAATCGGATCATCAGCGGGCTGTCGGCGGGCGTGCTGGTGGTCGAGGCGGCTGCCGAATCCGGCTCGCTGATCACGGCCGGCCTTGCCAACGACCAGGGCCGCGACGTGTTCGCCGTGCCCGGCTCCATCCACTCGGCATTGTCCAAGGGCTGTCACCAGCTGATCCGCGATGGGGCCACGCTGGTCGACACCGCCAACGACGTGTTGCAGGCAATGCATATGTCGCCGCTGGCGCCGCCCGCGCCGCTGCAGCCGGACGATGGCGCAGCCGACGTGCTGCTCGAACACATCGGCTTCGATCCGGTCTGCTTCGATGCGCTCGCGACCAGCACCGGCGAGCCCGCCGCACACCTCAACAGCCAGCTCTTGTTGCTCGAGCTTGCAGGCCATGTCGAACGCCTGCCCGGCAACATGATACAAAGGGTAGTGCGTTGAATAAGGCCGCAAAACAACGAACCGTCAAGCATGCCGTGCGGCACTTGTGCCGCGGCGAGCTTAGCTGATACAGTAGCGCCATCATGTTCGACATTCTGGTCTATCTTTACGAAACCTACTACCGCCCGGATGCGTGCCCCGCGCCCGAGGCGCTGGCCCGCAAGCTGTCCGCGGTCGGTTTCGACGATGTCGAAATTACCGAGGCGCTGGACTGGCTGAACGGCCTGACCGAAATGGTCGGCTCCGAAATGGTCGACACCGCCACGTCCACCGGCACCCGCTTCTACGCGCGCCAGGAGATCGACGAGCTCGGCAGCCCGGCCATCGGTTTCATCACCTTCCTCGAAAGCGCGGGCGTGCTCGGCCCGGTGCAGCGCGAGATCGTCATCGAACGCGCGCTGGCGCTGGACGAATCGCCGGTCACGCTGGGCAAGCTGAAAATCATCGTGCTGATGCTCCTGTGGAGCCAGGGCAAGGAGCCGGACGCGCTGATGTTCGACGACCTGTTCGGCGACGACGACGAGCAGGCGCCGCGCCTGCTGCACTAAGCCTGCCTGTCGGGCGCGCCAGTCGCCCCCGCCCGCCTATACTCGGTGTTCACCAACCGAGGCCGACCACATGAAATTCCCCTCCACCCGCACCCTGGTGCTGGCCGGCGGCGCCGTAGCGGCGGCCGCGCTGGCCCGCAATGCGGTGCGCAGCGCGATTTCCACGCTGCAGCCGATCGCCGCGCTCGACCTGCGGCGCTACCTGGGCGACTGGTTCGAGATCGCGCGCTATCCGAACCGCTTCGAACGCCAGTGCGCGGGCGGCGCCAGCGCCCACTATGCCCTGCTGGCGGATGGACAGGTGCAGGTGAGCAACCGCTGCCGCCGCGCCGACGGCAGCGTCGAGCAGGCAGTCGGCGCCGCGCGCCAGTGCGGCGGCCCGCAGTCGGCCCGGCTGCAGGTGCGCTTCGCACCGGCATGGCTGTCCCTGGTGCCGCTGGTGTGGGCCGACTACTGGGTCATCGACCTCGACCCGGACTACACGCTGGCCGCGGTCAGCGAACCGCGCCGCGATTACCTGTGGATCCTGGCGCGCACGCCCGAGGTCGAACCGGCGGCTTACCAGGCGCTGCTTGCACGCCTGGTCGCCCAGGGCTTCGACCTGGAACGGCTGGTGCCGACGCCCCAGCCCTGAAGCCGTCGTCCCGAACTGTTGCCCCGCCGCAAGCTTTCTGCCCGCTCGCGCTTGCCCTCATGCCCCGCGCCGGCGCATGCTGCCGGTGTCGCACGCACTTGCCGTTAGCGCGGCAACCCGCTTATCATTGGCCGCTCAAGCCGGATCGTTACCATTAAGACACTTTTTCGGGAAAACGGCCGGCGCGGTGACAAGCATGTATGATG
>JAEWEK010000306.1 GCA_023389425.1 Pseudomonadota bacterium
CCGGCGGCCCCGGCACCGGCAAGACCTATACCGTCGCGCGCCTGCTGGCATTGCTGCTGGCGACGGCGGGCGAGGACGCGGGCAACCGCCGTATCGCGCTCGCCGCGCCGACCGGCAAGGCGGCCGCGCGGCTGAAGCAATCGATCGACAAGGCGCTGGGCGACCTGGCGCAGCGGGTCGGCGACGCGCTGCCGCTGCGTGCGCTGGCGGAGCGCATGGGCGCGGCGCGCACGCTACACAGCCTGCTGGGCGCGCGACCCGACAGCCGGGCATTCGCGCACAACGCCGGCAATCCGCTCGACGTCGACGTGCTGATCGTCGATGAAGCGTCGATGGTGCACCTGGAGATGATGGCGTCGCTGCTGGCCGCGCTGCCGGCTGGCGCCACGCTGATCCTGTTGGGCGACAAGGACCAGCTGGCGTCGGTGGAGGCGGGCGCCGTGCTCGGCGACTTGTGCCACGATGCGCAAGCCGGCAATTACAGCGCGGCGACGCTGGCGTATGCGCAGGCGGCGAGCGGCGAGGCAATCCCCGCGCGGTTTGCCGGCGCCGGCGGCCCGCTCGCGCAGCAAACCGTGATGCTGCGCCACAGCCGGCGCTTCTCCGGCCCGATCGGGCAGCTCGCGCTGGCGGTCAATGCCGGCGACAGCGACGCCGCCGAGGCCGTGCTGCGTGCCGGCGACGGTCCGGTGCGCTGGATGGAGAATGCGCATCCGGCGCAGGCCGTGTCGCTTGGCGTCGCGGGGTATCGTGCTTATCTCGAACTGGTCAAGGCCGGAGCCGGGGGCAGCGATGACGAGGGCTGGGTAAAGCAGGTGCTGCAGCGCTTCGAAGCCTTCCGCATCCTGTGCGCGGTGCGCGAAGGCGACTGGGGCGTGGCGGGGCTGAACTCCGCCATCGAGCAAAAGCTGGAATCGGCGCGCCTGGTCCGCCGCAGCGGCGAATGGTATGTCGGCCGGCCGGTGATGGTGACGCGGAACGACTACGGCACGCGCGTGTTCAATGGCGACATCGGGCTGACGCTGCCGGATCCGGAGCGTCCGGGTTCGCTGCGCGTGTACTTCCTCGAAGGCGATGCCGTGCGCAGCGTTCTGGCCACGCGACTGCGCGACGTCGAAACGGCGTATGCGATGACGGTTCACAAATCGCAGGGCTCGGAATTCCGCCACACCGTGCTGCTGCTGCCGCAGGATCGCGGCGGCATCGTCACGCGCGAGCTGGTCTACACGGGCATCACCCGCGCCAGCGAAGAATTCACCTTGATTACGCCCGCCGGGGCAGGACTGGGGCAGGCGATCGCGCGGCGGACGCATCGCGCCAGCGGCCTGCGCGACTTGCTCGGATCGTAAGGCAAGCAGCGTTTGCGTCGCGGGCAGTAAACGAAAAAAAGCCCGCATCGCGCGGGCTTTCGTCTTCGATCAGCCGGATCAGTTATGACGGCGCTTCTTCGCCTTGCGCACGTGATGGCGCGCCGCCACCGGCTTGGCGCGTGGCGCCGCGTTGGCGGTCGGGGTGCTGTCGCCCAGCACGTAGCGGCGGATGTTGAGCGCGTCCAGCATGCGCACCGACGATGCGCCGGCGTTCAGCAGCACCAGCGTCGCGTTCTTGCCCGCAGCCTTGACCTTCATGATCAGGCAACGGCCCGCTTCCTGCGTGTAGCCGGTCTTGGACAGGCCGATGTCCCAGCCTTTCGCGCCGACCAGGCGGTTGGTGTTGTGATACTCGACGTCGCGGCCCTTGATGCTGATGAGGTCGCGCGGATCGGTGGTGATGCGCGTGATCTCCGCGTAGCGCGAGGCGGCGGTGGCCATCTTGACCAGGTCTTCCGCGGTCGAGCGGTTGGCCGGGTTCAGGCCGGTCGGCTCTTCGATCACGGTATTGGACATGCCGAGCGCGGCGATCTTGCGCTTGACCGCGGCCTTGAACGCTTCGTTGCCGCCCGGGTAGGTGCGGGCCAGCGAGGCGGCGGCGCGGTTATCCGAGGACATCAGCGCCAGTTGCAGGACGTCGCGGCGCGGGATGGTCGCACCGACCGGCACGCGCGAGGTGCTGTGCTTGAGCGTGTCGACGTCGGCTTTTTCGATCTCGATGGGCTCGTCCATGTCCTGCTTGGCGTCGAGCACGACCATCGCGGTCATCAGCTTGGTCAGGGAGGCGATCGGCACCACGCGGTCGGCATTCTTCTCGAGCAGGACCTTGCCGGTGTCGTCTTCGACCACCAGGACCGATTGCGAACCGAAAGGCACCGCGGTGGCGGCAACTGCGGTCATGGACAGCAATGCTGCGGCGAACAGTTTTTTCATCATGGTCTGGTAAACGGGCAAAACGCTGTCGGGGTTGACAGCGGTAAAAAATGTGGCGTAGGAGAAACTTCTACAGTTCAGAAGATACCATCAATTTGTGACGTATGTCCATGGCGCACAAGCAAATTTTGCCTTTCGTGATTGAAATATCAAAAGAAAAAGGGCCCCGGGAAACATCGGAGCCCTGTTTTCGACCGGCGTTGCCGGCAGCGATTATTTCGACTGGTAGATCTTGTCGAACTCGCCGCCATCGTCGAAATGCACTTTCTGGGCCTTTTGCCAGCCGCCGAACAGCTCGTCGACGCTGAACAGCGTGATCGGCTTGTAGTTGGCGGCGTACTTCTTCATCACTGCCTCGTTGCGCACCCGCAGGAAGTGCCTGGCGCCGATTTCCTGGCCTTCCGGGGTGTACAGGAAGTTCAGGTAGGCCGTGGCTTCCTTGCGCACGCCCTTGCGGTCCACAACCTTGTCGACCACCGCTACCGGCGATTCCGCGAGGATCGACACTTGCGGGTAGACCACGTCGAAGTTGCCGCCGAATTCGGCACGTACAAGGTTCACTTCGTTTTCAAATGTAACCAGCGCATCGCCGATCTGGCGCTGGGTGAAGGTGGTGGTGGCCGCGCGGCCGCCGGCGTCGAGGATGGGCACGTTCTTGAAAATGCCCTTCACCAGCTCGCGTGCCTGCGCCTCGCTGCCGCCTTTCTTCAGGACCGAGCCCCAGGCCGCCAGATAGGTGTAGCGGCCGTTGCCGGCGGTCTTGGGATTCGGGATCACGACTTGCACGCCCGGCTTGGCCAGGTCGGCCCAGTCATGGATATTCTTCGGATTGCCCTTGCGTACCAGGAACACCATGGTCGAGTAGTAAGGCGCCGCATGGTCCGGGAACTTCTTGGCCCAGTCCTTCGACACCAGGCCCTTATCGGCCAGGAAATCGATATCGTTGGCCTGATTCATCGTCACCACGGAAGCTTCGAGGCCGTCGGCGACCGCGCGCGCCTGCTTGCTCGACGCGGCGTGCGATTGCTTGATGACGACGGTTTCGCCGGTCTGCTTCTTGTATTCCGCCGCGAAGGCGGGGTTGATGTCCTTGTACAATTCGCGCGCCACGTCGTAGGAAACGTTGAGCAGCTCGACTTCCTTGGCATTGGCCGACAGCGGCAGGGCGGTGGCAAGCGCGGCGGCGAGCAGCCAGCGGCGCAGGGGGGAAGGGGTCTTGGTCGTCATATATTTCTCTTGTAGAAAGCGGTGGAAACGGTACATGTTCCGAAAATTCACCGCCAAACGGAACAATAGTTTTGTCATATGCTTAGAGAAGGCGCCGGCATGCATATGTGCCGGCGCACAGCGCACGGACGAGCTTCGGTGTATAGTTCGCGGCGTCGGCTGGAATCGGCAGGGATAACGTTTTTTGTGTTGCGGGAACATGGGTATTGAAATTCGACAAGCAGTGTCAAGCGACGCGCCGGCCGCCTGCCAGCTGCTGCGCCGTTCGATCGCCGAGGGCTGCGTGCCTGACCACGGCGACGATCCCTGCATCCTGGACGCCTGGCTTGGAAACAAGACCCCGCAAAACGTCGGCGCCTGGCTGGCCGCGCCCAGCAATTACGCCGTCGTTGCCGAGCGCGATGGCGAACTGGTCGGCCTGGCCCTGCTGACGGCGGCCGGCAAGGTGGCCCTGTGCTACGTGTTGCCGGACGCCATAGGCAACGGTATCGGCCGCGCCATGCTGGACGGCCTGGAGCAGAAGGCGCGCGACTGGGACATCGGCAAGTTGCACCTGCAGAGTCCGCCGTCGAGCAGCGCCTTTTTCGAACGCCACGGCTATACCAACGCCGGCAAGGAAAAAGCCTGTTTCGGCCTCGAATGCGATTTGTTGTGGAAGAGCCTGAAATGCACGGACCCAGCCCAGCGCAAGCGTTTCTGCAACTGCAGCGGTAAATAGGACAGGGCAAGCCGCGCCCGCAGCGGTTAAATAGCCCCACCTCATCTTTTTTCCGTGCTCACCTTGCGCTATAGTAAGCGCCTCGAATTGTTGAGTACCTTATGGCTTCTCGCAGAGAATTCCTCCAGCAGGGCATGCGCCTGTCCGCGCTCGGCGTCCTGTCCACGCCATTGATCGGTTGCGCCAGCACCAGCACCAGCGCCAAGGCGCCGCGGCAGGCCCAGGCCGCGCCCAGGCAGCCGGCGCCGAAACAGCTGGCCTCGCGCGAGCAGGCCGCCGCAGCCGTCGCCGAAACCGGCACCACCAGCCTGGCGCCGCCGCCCGACCTGTTCGATGCCCAGCTGCTCGATCTGGACTTCTGGGTCAAGCCGCGCATCCTCACGCTCACGCGGCCGCAAAGCAACGAGAAGACCAAGGTGCTGTACTGGAAAGATGGCGAGGTCATCGATTCGGCCTACCAGGAGCTGTGCCATATCCTGCGCGACGTCAACGGCAAGGCCACCATGCCGATCGACCCCAAGCTGCTTGAGACCCTGTGGGCCACCCAGGCCTTCATCGCCCGCTACGGGCTGGAGCAGCCGCTCGAGATCCTGTCCGGCTACCGCACGGCGGCGTCGAACAAGCGCCTGATCGAGCAGGGCGTTCCAGCCGCGCGCCAATCGCTGCACATGTCCGGCCGCGCCGCCGACATCCGGATCGCCGCCCTCAACGAGGAAGTGCTGGGCGGCCTGGTGCAGAGCTTCCGCAAGGGCGGTGTCGGCTTCTATTATCGTTCCGGCGCGAAAGGTGGTTGGATTCATACCGACACCGGCTTGAATCGAACGTGGAAGGGCTGACGCGCGGCCGAACTTGCGCGAAAATCTGCTGTCACACGCCGGATCGGTGGCAAACCGATCGGCAGTTTCCAGGAGAAAAGTGATGGCAACCATGAACACACCCACCTTGGACCGGCGCCAGCTGCCGGAACGCCGCGTTGCCCTGCGCGAGGGCAATTTCGTCATGTCGGCGGTCGACTACATCGCGATGGTGCTCTTGATCATAGGCGGCCTCAACTGGGGCATGGTCGGCCTGTTCAACATCGATGTGGTGTCGACCATCTTCGGCGCGGAAAGCGCGCTGACGCGCGTCATCTTCGTGCTGGTAGGCATCGCGGCCCTGTACTCCATCTACCTGTCGGCCAAGATGGCGAGCAGCAAGCGCCGCTGAGCGATGGCGTCACGGCGTATGCCCACGCCGTGGCGCGCCAGCTACTCGTAATAGTAGGTGCCCGGCTTGAGCGGCACGTTTGCCGCTTCTTCCTCTTTCAGCTCGTCAAAGTCGACGTGTTTATCCCACAGTAGATACCAGCCGTGCTGCTGGTCCTTTTCCATGTCGGGATGCTGCCGCTGGTAACCGTTGATGAAGCGGGTGAATTCGGACACGTAGCCGCCATGTTGCGGCCGGTAGGTCTGCTGGAATTTCATGACAGGGCCCTCCCAGGGGGCGCGCGGCAGAAATGCTGAGTTCGGGATAGCCGCGGGCGCGGAAATACCTTACGATACAGCGCTTCGCGTTTTCCTGCTGTCCCACATGAACCTGCCCGCCGATACCGACAAGCCACGATTCCGTCCCCGTCCCTGGGAGGCGCTCGAGACCCCGCAGGACGTGGAGCTGTGGATCGAGGAACACAACCAGGCGATGCAGGAACTCATCAGCCCGAAGGAAACGGGTGCCGGTATCCGTTTCAGCCTGGCCGTGGGCGGCGCCATCACGATGCAGACGGCGGCCGATGCCGTGATCCTCGACGTCGAGCCGGATGCCGAATGGGTGGCGCCCCTGATCATCGCCGCCACTGGCGCCGGGCAGCCCAAGGGCCAGCTATGGATTCTGCCTGCGGACAAGCTGGTTCAGCTGATCCTCGGCCTGTCGAGCCTGGTCGAAAGCACGATCCTCGTCACGGGCCACAACTTCGGCGCCCGCGCGCGCATGGCTTGGCGCTAGGATGGGATGGGCGGAATATTTCTTTCGCACAAGTCTGTTTTTCGGTTATAACAACGCATTCAGCATTTCACAGATCGGTGATGCCATGCGAAAGAATTCCGTGACCACACTCCGACGCCGCACGCTCGCGGCTGGCGCGCTGTTGCTGGCCGCCCTGTCCCTGCCGGCGCACGCGGCGGACCTGCTCGACACCGTCAAGGCGCGCGGCACGCTGCGCATCGCGATGGAGGGCACTTATCCGCCGTTCAATTACAAGGACCAGAAGACCGGCCAGCTGACCGGCTACGACGTCGAAGTGGCGCGCCTGCTGGCCGCGCGCATGGGGCTGAAACCGGAGTTCGTCAGCACGGAATGGTCGGCGATCCTCGCTGGCCTCGGCGCGGGCAAGTACGATGTCATCGTCGCCCAGGTCGGCATCACGCCCAAGCGCGAAGCGAGCTTCGATTTCTCGGTGCCCTACACCTATTCGATCCCGCAACTGATCGTTCGCAACAACGACAAGACCGTGTACAAGACCGTGGCCGACCTGAAGGGCAAGAAAGTCGGCGTGGGGCAGGGCACGGTGTTCGAGCAACAGCTCAAGGCCGCTCCGCCTGGCATCGATATCAAGAGTTACCCGGCAACGCCTGAGACCCTGCAGGATCTTGCCTTCGGCCGCATCGATGCCGCGCTGCAGGACAGCCTCATCGTCAATTACCTCATCAAGAATTCCCACTTGCCATTGCACGGCAGCGCGCGCCTGGGTGACATTTCGCGCATGGGCATCCCGTTCCAGAAGGGCAATCCCAAGTTCAAGGCCGCGCTCGACAAGGCCATCGAAGACGCCCGTGCCGACGGCAGCCTGAAGCAGCTGTCGATGAAGTGGTTCGGCACCGACGCCAGCCGTCCGGCGGAGTAAAGAGCTTCGATGGACCTGATCGAGTTGCTGCGCGAAGCGGCACCGGTGATGCTGACCGGCGCCGGCTACACCCTCCTGTTTGCCGTCGCCGCCATGCTGGGCGGGCTCATCATCGGGTTCCCCACCGCCGTGATGCGCATTGCGCCCTGGGCCGTGCTGCGCTGGCCGGCCACGCTGTACGTCAGCGTGATGCGGGGTACGCCATTGCTGGTGCAATTGTTTGTCATCTACTACGGCTTGCCCAGCGTGGGCATCGAGTTCACGCCGGTGACCGCGGGCATCCTGGCGCTGTCGCTGAATGCGGGTGCGTATCTGTCGGAAAGCTTGCGGGGCGCGATCAGCAGTATCGGCGTGGGACAGTGGCGTGCCAGCTTCTCCCTCGGGCTGACCTATGGGCAGGCGCTGCGCTTCATCGTGCTGCCGCAGGCGCTGCGCGTGGCGGTCCCGTCGATGAGCAATACGCTCATCAGCCTGATCAAGGATACGTCCCTGGTGTCGGTGATTACGATGACCGAGCTGATGCTGGCGACCAAGGAGGTCATCGCGAGTACGTTCCGGCCGCTGCCGCTGTACATTGCCGCAGCCGCGATCTATTGGGTGCTGAGTTTGATCTTTGAGCAGGTGCAGCGCTACGCCGAACAGCGCCTCAACCGGGCGCATCAAACGCACTAGGGCTGCAAGCAAAACGGGGTTCCGGCGCAGGCGGGAACCCCGTTTCTCCAGCGTCGTCGCGACGCTTACATATTCGGATAATTCGGCCCGCCGCCTCCTTCAGGCGTCACCCACACGATATTCTGGGTCGGATCCTTGATATCGCAGGTCTTGCAATGCACGCAGTTCTGCGCATTGATCTGCAAGCGTTCCTGTCCCTCGTCGTTCTTCACGAACTCGTATACGCCCGCCGGGCAGTAACGCTGCTCCGGGCCGGCGAACCTGGCCAGGTTCACTTCCACCGGCACGTCCTTGTTCTTGAGCGTCAGGTGCACCGGCTGGTCCTCGGCGTGGTTGGTGTTCGAGATGAACACCGAGGACAGGCGATCGAAGGTCAGCTTGCCATCCGGCTTCGGATACGCGATGGGCCTGAAGTCCGCCGCCGGCTTCAGGCATTCGTGGTCAGCATGCTGGTGATGCAAGGTCCACGGCGCCTTGCCGCGGAAAACGATCTGGTCGATGCCGGTCATGATCGAACCCCACACCAGTCCCTTGGACATCCACGGCTTGAAGTTGCGCGCCACATGCAGTTCCTCGTGCAGCCACGATTGCTCGAAGGCCGCCGGATAGCTCGCCAGTTCGTCGCCCTGGCGGCCTTCGCCCAGCGCCGCGAAAGCGGAATCGGCCGCCAGCATGCCGCTCTTGATCGCCGCGTGGCTGCCCTTGATGCGCGAGACGTTGAGGAAGCCCGCGTCGCAGCCGATCAGCGCGCCGCCCGGGAACACCAGCTTCGGCAGCGACTGCAGGCCGCCCGCCGTGATTGCCCTGGCGCCGTAGGAAATGCGCTTGCCGCCCTCGAAGAAGGTGCGGATCGCCGGGTGCGTCTTGTAGCGTTGGAATTCCTCGTACGGCGACAGATAGGGATTCTGGTAGGCCAGGCCGACCACGAAGCCGACCGCGACCTGGTTGTTCTCCAGGTGATACAGGAAGGAACCGCCGTAGGTATCGTTGTCCATCGGCCAGCCGGCCGTGTGGATCACAAGGCCCGGCTTGTGCTTGGCCGGATCAATTTCCCACAGCTCCTTGATGCCGATGCCGTAGGTCTGCGGATCCTTGCCCTTGTTCAGCTCGTATTTGGCCATCAGCTGCTTGCCGAGATGGCCGCGCGAGCCTTCGGCGAACAGCGTGTATTTGGCGTGCAGTTCCATGCCGAGCTGGAAGGCGTCGGTCGGCTGGCCTTCGCGGTTCACGCCCATATTGCCGGTGGCAACGCCCTTGACCGAGCCTTCGTCCTTGTACAGGATTTCCGCCGCCGGGAAGCCGGGGAAGATCTCGACGCCCATCGCTTCGGCCTGCTGGCCCAGCCAGCGCACCACATTGCCCAGCGAGATCACGTAGTTGCCGTGATTCTCGAAGCACTTCGGCACCATGAAGTTCGGGGTCTGGTATGCCTTGGTCTCGGTCAAGAACAGCACGCGGTCTTCGGTGACCGGCGTGTTGAGCGGCGCGCCCAGTTCCTTCCAGTTAGGAATCAGTTCGGTGATCGCCTGCGGGTCCATCACGGCGCCGGACAGGATGTGGGCGCCGATTTCGCTGCCTTTTTCCAGCACGCAAACGGATACTTCCTGGCCCTTCTCCTGCGCCAGCTGCTTCAGGCGGATCGCCGCCGACAGGCCGGCCGGGCCGCCGCCGACGATCACCACGTCGTATTCCATGGCTTCGCGCGGGCCGTATTGTTCGAGGAGGTTGGAGGTCTCGGTCATGTTCTTGTATGGTCAAAAAAATTTAAGCACGAGTGTGCGGCTTTTCGGTGGCGATTGCAACTTTGCCCGACATTTTACGGGGATAATGCGAGGCGGGATTCTAAACTTGGCAAGTTGTGTAATGATGTTGACTTCGCAAATAGAAAACAACAAGCAGCAACGGGGAGCCGCAACGTGGGCATTGAAGTAAATTTCGAAGGCAAGATCGCAATGATTACGGGCGCCTCGAGCGCCCTGGGCGCCCGTTTCGCCAAGGCCCTGGCCGCCGCCGGCGCGCAGGTGGTGCTGGCGTCGCCGCACACCGAAAGGCTCAAGGAATTGCGCGCCGAGATCGAGGCCGATGGCGGCGCCGCGCACGTCGTGGCGCTGGACGTGACCGACCTGGCCAGCATCAAGGCCGCCGTCGCGCACGCGGAGACCGAGGCCGGCCCGATCGACATCCTGGTCAACAACTCCGGTGTGTCGACCACCCAGCGCCTGCTCGACGTGACCGAGGAAGATTTCAGCTACGTGATGGACACCAACCTGCGCGGCGCCTTCTTCGTGGCGCAGCAGGTGGCCAAGCGCATGATCGCGCGCGCCAAGGGCGATCCCAAGAAACAGCATCGCATCGTCAACATCGCCTCCGTCGCCGGCCTGCGCGTGCTGCCGCAGATCGGTGTCTACTGCATGAGCAAGGCCGGCGTGGTCCAGATGACCAAGGCGATGGCGGTCGAATGGGGCAAGTACGGCATCAACGTCAACGCCATTTGCCCTGGCTTCATTTCGACGGAGCTGAATGAAGAATATTTCGGCACCGAGAACGGCAAGAAGCTGCTCGATATCCTGCCGCGCAAGCGTCCGGGCCGGCCGGAAGACCTGGACGGCCTGCTGCTCCTGCTCGCGGCCGAGGAAACCCATTTCATCAATGGCGCGATCATCACCGCCGACGATGGCATGACGGCGCAATAATGGGCGACCGGAAGCAGGTCCATGTGATGCGGATGCCGATCCGCTGGGGCGACATGGACATGATGGGCCATGTGAACAATACGGTGTACTTCCGCTATATCGAGTCGGCGCGCATCGCCTGGCTGGAAGAGGCGGGCGGCGCGCCGGATCCGACGGCGATCGGCCCCGTCATCGTCAATGCCCACTGCAGTTTCATCAAGCAGCTCAAATATCCGGGCGAGATCGAAGTCACAACCTTTGTCGGCGCGCCGGGCCGTTCAAGCTTCGAAGTCACGCACGAAATCCGCCTGGTCGGCCCGGATGGTCAGGCCGGTGTCGTGCATGCCGAGGGCGGCGCGAAAATCGTGTGGGTCGATTTCGCGGCGGAGAAATCCGTGCCATTGCCGGCCGAGGTGCGCGCCTTGCTGCCGCAGGCTGCGCCCTGAGTTAGCGTCCCGCGCAGGCAGGCGCGGCCCTGCACTGCGTTCCCAGGGCGCCGAGCGCGCCACAAGCCTGGTTGCACAATGACTGCAGTTCGACAGCATCGCTGCAGCGTTCGCGCACACACAGCTCGCGCTTCACCTGGCTGCCGCACTGGCATACCAGCTGCTGCGCCGGCACTGCCGGCGCGACGATGTCTTCCAGCTGCCCCAGCAGCACTTCCTTCTGCCGGTCCGGCAAGGCGTTCAGCGAGGCATAGCCGTCGATGAGCGGCAGCCGCTCCGACGGGGTGGCCGTCGCCAGCCGCTTGAATAGTGTGGCTTTGTCCCGCTCGGACAGCGGCGACAGCAGGGGCAAGGCTTTCATCTTCGCGAAGCCGGCGGCGTCCGATGATGGTATCGGCGCCGTTCGACCTGCCTGCGCAGCCGGCATGGTCCGCAGTGGCGGCGCCTCCTGTCCCGCTGTCGCGGCCGTCGGCGGCACGGCGCGCTGCTCCTGGCTCAGCGCTACGGTCTGCTCCGGCACGGGCTCGCTGCCGCTGCCACCACAGCCGGAACACAGGGCGCCCAGTGCGACGGCGACATGAGCGAAGAGCTTCGCTGTCATCGTGTCCACCTCGTTCAATGCTCTCGCTTTCAGTATAGGAGTCGCACGCGCGGACGTACCGGCAAGGCCGAGAAAATGGGGCAGATCCTGGACATATGTCCTCTGTTTTTTGTGGCGCCGCGCAGCACACTGAGGAAGGCATCGCGTGATGCTATTTCGCATGCATGTGTGCACGCGGCTGTACTTGACCGGACAGGGGACTCCGGCGGGCATTCCTAACGATAGTGGAAGTGGGAGAAGACAATGAAAAACTTGGGATTCATCGGAGTGGCTTCGATCGCAGCGGCGCTGGCGGCGCCGGGCGCCTCGGCCGAATCAATCGTCTATAACAGCGCTGCCGCACCGAACGGCACGCACCTGTCGAGCGGCGCTCCGGGCTGCACAGTCAATAACCTCATGGTGTCCTGCAATTCCTTCGACCTGGCCGGGGTCGGGAATGTCAACGCGACGGTGACCTTGTCGATCACGTATGGGGGCACGGTCCAGTGCACCAATGCGGGTGGCAATGTCGCTCCCGGCCAGACCAAATTCCCAAGCTTGAGCGAGGGACCGCAGAAAGTCTCTCCCAAGAATGGGAAGATGACCATACCAGCATTGAGCACGGCCTTCCTGACCCTGGACGAGATCAAGGCGGCACTGATGCAGAATACACAGTGCCCCAACGGTAAATGGACCAAGTCGGTGGTGTCGGACAGCGTCACTCTCGTGGGCTGGTCGGAGACGGTGAAGTTCACCGGATTCGCCGGCGCCTACCTGATCATTTCGGGCTGATCGCCCTAACCATGTACGGCGGCACGTGGCCTACACCCATGCCGCCACATCGCTTACCTGGTCGTCACGCCAGGCTTGCCCGAATTGGCTGGCGCCTGGCCCTGGGCTTGCTGCTGGGCGGCCTTTTGCTGGGCGGCCTCTTCGCGCTGCTTCTTCTTCGCCATATGATGTCCGACCACACAGCCGACAGCCGCGCCGGCAAGTCCGTGATGTTTGGCCACGTGTCCGGCGACGCCGCCGACGACGGCGCCTTTGATGCAGCCGGAAGCGTTGGCGGCCCCTGTGCCACCCAGCGATACGGCAATGAACAGGGCAATCAGTTTGGTCTTCATGGGAACCTCGCGTTGGGTTGAATCCGGATCCGATTATAGGCCTGTTCGGTTGTCGGCCGTGTCAGGATCAATAATCGTCCTGATCGCAACCGGCGAAGTTGGTCTCAGCCGTCCCGGACTCGCCTGAAATGGCTTATGCGGCCTCGCCCAGCGCCGGATAATCGATATAACCCGCCGGCCCCGGCGCATAGAACGTCTGCGGATTCGGCAGGTTCAGCGCCGTATTGCGCTTGAGCCTTTCGACCAGGTCCGGATTGGCGATATACAGCCGGCCAAACGCCACCGCATCCGCGTGGCCCGATTCAACGGCGTCAATCGCCATATCGCGGGTGTAGCCGTTATTGGCGATGTACGCGCCTTTGAATGTCCTGCGGGCCCAGGCGAAATCGAAGCCCGGCAAATCGCGCGCACCGCCGGTAGCGCCTTCGATGAAGTGAATGAAAGCAATGCCGCGCTGGTTCAATTCCGCGACGAGATAGCCGAACACTGCCTTCGGATTGCTGTCCGTGCTGTCGTTCACCGGCGTCACCGGCGACAGGCGGATACCGACCCGGCCCGCGCCGATTTCTGCGACGACAGCGTCGACCACCTCCAGCGCAAAGCGCGCACGGTTTTCGACCGAGCCGCCGTATTCGTCGCTGCGCTGGTTGGATCCATCGCGCAGGAACTGGTCGATCAGGTAGCCGTTGGCGCCATGAATCTCGACACCGTCGAAACCGGCGCGGATCGCATTGGCGGCGCCGCGGCGATATTCGTCCACCACCTGCTTGATATCCGCGACCGACAGTTCGCGCGGTTCGGGCGCATCCACTTTACCGCTACGCGTGTAGGCGACCACATTCGGTTTGATCGCCGACGGGCCGATCGGCTGGGCGCCGCCCGTCAGTTCCGGGTGCGTGATCCGGCCAACGTGCCAGATCTGCGCGACGATTTTCGAACCGGCATCGTGCACGGCCTGGGTGATCGGTTTCCAGCCTTCCACCTGCGCATCCGAATAGATGCCCGGCGTCGCCATATAGCCCTTGCCGATCGGCGAGACCTG
Source organism: Pseudomonadota bacterium (assembly GCA_023389425.1). GTDB lineage: Bacteria > Pseudomonadota > Gammaproteobacteria > Burkholderiales > Burkholderiaceae_D > Telluria. Next base: position 13,663 of record JAEWEK010000306.1, read on the forward strand.
GGTGCCCTCGCTGATGATCAGGCCGGCATTGCTGCGCTGGCGGTAGTACTCGATGTTCATCGGGCTGCCGGGGATGTCGCCGGCCGCCTCGTCAGCGCGGCTGCGCGTCAGCGGGGCCATCACGATGCGGTTGGCGATTGCGATGTCGCCGATGCGGGTGGGTTGAAACAGCTTGCTGGTATCCGTCGTCATACATTCCATCCATTTCTCTAATGAATTCGGTGGGCGCGCCAAGTCGGGCAGGCCGGGATTGGCAAGTATGGCTATTCCGGTGGTTCTAAAAGAGGGGCGCTCGGCGATATAATTTATTCCAAGGAGGAATAAATGGATCGCTTACGGATGATGGAAGCCTTCGTGCGCGTGGTCGAGACCGGCAGTTTCTCGGCCGTGGCGCGTGAAACGCTGACGACGCAGTCCGCGATCAGCAAGCAGATGCAGGCGCTGGAGAATTATCTTGGCGCCAAATTGCTGGTTCGCTCCACACGCAGCCATTCGCTGACCGAGGCCGGGCGTCTGTACTACGAGCGGTGCCGGCAAATCCTGGACACGATGGAAGAGGCGCGCGCGGAAGTCCATCGCACCGAGCACGAGATCTCCGGCAACCTGCGCGTCGCTGCGCCTGCTTCCTTCGGCCGCCAGCACATCGTGCCGCGCCTGCCCGGCTTCTACCAACGCTATCCGCGCATCAAGATCGATTTGCAACTCGACGACAGCTTCGTCGACCTTGTCGCCTCCGGCATCGACGTGGCCTTTCGGGTCGGCGAACTGCGCGACAGCCGCCTGATCGCGCGCCGCATCGGCACGGCCCACCGCGCGACCCTTGCTTCGCCGGCCTATCTCGAGCAATTCGGCGAACCGGCGCATCCGCACGAATTGCTGCGGCACCATTGCCTGGTGTACACCGGCCTGGCGAACATCAACGAGTGGACCTACCGGCAGGACGGCGGGGAGGATATCGTCGTGCGCGTCGGCGGCAATTTTCGCTCGAACAGTTCCGAGGCGATCCGCCAGGCCGTGATCGATGGCTTGGGGATCAGCTATTCGACGGTGTGGAGCTATGGCGACGACATCCGAGCCGGCCGCGCCCGGCCGATCCTGAGCCGCTACCGCATGCCGACGCTGCCGCTGAACGTTGTGTTCCAGCCCGCGCGGCGGCCATCGCTGAAGGTCCAGCATTTCGTGAATTATTTCGAGGAAGCCTTCAGCCGGGACCCGGACATCGCCCAGATGCTGACGCCGGTATCGGAGCTCAGCGCGTAACGCCCACCAGCTTGTGCACCAGCTCGGATGACGTGGAGGCCGAGAACTTGCGCATCAGCTTGGCGCGGTGCATTTCGACGGTGCGCGGCGACAGGTCGGTCTCGCGCGCGATGACCTTGCTGGTCTTGCCCTCCACCAGCAGGGCGGCGATCTCGCGCTCGCGCGGGGTCAGCTCCGCCGTCACCGGGCGCTTTTCGCTGACGTCTTCGAAGGTCCAGACGCCGGCGCCGAGCGGCTCGGCCGGGTCCAGCGCGCGGCCCGTCACGTGGCACCAGAACAGCTCGCCACTCTCACGGCGCATAATCCGCTCGTCCGAGTAGCGGCCCTTGGTGTTCATGATCGGGATGATGCGGTCGCCGGTGCGCAGGAACTCGTCCATGGTGGGGTAGAGTACCGCGAACGATTGCCCGTCGAGCTCGGGCTTTTGATAGCCGAACATCGATGCCAGTGCATGGTTGCACGACCGGATCACACGGTTCACGGAGATGCACATGCCCACCGGGGCATGCTGGAAAATCATCTCATAATCAATGGCGTATGATGCGTTCATCTGATGCAGGTCGAGTGTCCCCAGGGTTGCCGGTTGCCCGGTATTTCTACGGTATTGTGCTTTAACCGGGCGTATTTTATGCTCAGATTTTACTCTGCGGTTGACGAAGAGCGTTCTGCTCAACTATTAAAGGGACGGGTATGAATAAAGTTTATCCTGACGCGGCATCGGCGCTGGCCGGTATCGTGCAAGACGGCCAGACCATCGCCGTGGGCGGCTTCGGCCTGTGCGGCATTCCCGAGGCGCTGATCGCGGCGCTGCGCGATTCGGGCGTCAAGGACCTGACCGCCATCTCGAACAATGCAGGCGTCGACGGTTTCGGCCTGGGCCAGCTGCTCGAAACGCGCCAGATCAAAAAGATGATTTCGTCCTACGTCGGCGAGAACAAGGAATTCGCGCGCCAGTTCCTGGCCGGCGAACTCGAACTCGAATTCACGCCGCAGGGCACGCTGGCGGAAAAGCTGCGCGCAGGCGGCGCCGGCATCCCGGCCTTCTTCACCAAGACCGGTTACGGCACCGTCGTCGCCGAGGGTAAGGAAACCCGCGAATTCGACGGCGAAATGTATGTGATGGAGCGCGCGCTGGTGCCCGATGTTTCCCTGGTCAAGGCCTATATGGCTGACAAGGCGGGCAACCTGGTGTTCCGCAAAACCGCGCGCAATTTCAACCCGAACGTCGCCACCGCAGGCAAGGTCTGCATCGTGGAAGTCGAAAAGCTGGTCGAGATCGGCGAGATCGATCCGGACCAGGTGCACACCCCGAGCATCTTCGTGCACCGCATCGTTCACAACCCGAACCCGGAAAAGCGCATCGAACAGCGCACCGTGCGTTCCAACTGATACCAGCTTTCGGAGAAAAACATGGCATGGACTCGTGATGAAATGGCCGCGCGCGCGGCCCAGGAATTGCAGGACGGTTTCTACGTCAACCTCGGCATCGGCTTGCCTACGCTCGTGGCCAACTACGTGCCGAAGGGCATCGAAGTGTTCCTGCAGTCCGAAAACGGCCTGCTCGGCATCGGCCCGTTCCCGACCGACGCCGAGATCGACGCCGATCTCATCAATGCAGGCAAGCAGACCGTGACCGCGTTGCCGGGCGCGGCCTACTTCAGCTCGGCAGATTCCTTCGGCATGATCCGCGGCGGCAAGATCAACCTGGCGATCCTTGGCGCAATGCAGGTGTCGCAGCAGGGTGACCTGGCCAACTGGATGATCCCGGGCAAAATGGTCAAGGGCATGGGCGGCGCGATGGACCTGGTGGCGGGCGTCAAGCGCGTGGTGGTCGTGATGGAGCACGTGGCCACCGCCAAGGACGGCAGCACCAGCCACAAGATCCTCAAGAAGTGCGACCTGCCGCTGACCGGCGTCGGTGTGGTGGACCGCATCATCACCGACCTGTGCGTGATCGATATTACCGACACCGGCCCGAAAGTGGTCGAGCTGGCACCCGGCGTGAGCAAGGAAGAGATCGCCGAAAAGACCGGCTGCGAGCTGGACTTCTCGGCTGTCTGAACGGCGGGGCGCCGCCCCGAATGGCAAAAGCCGCGCGCTCCCGATGGGCCGCGCGGTTTTTTTATGGCGCTGTCGGCCTTAAGTGTTGACTGAAGCACGTCGTCCCGGCGCCGGGACCCATACTGAGCCTATTGGATCGCGGCTGCGGCGAGAGCTGCAAGCACGCACACTCAGCATGGGTTCCGGCGTTCGCCGGAACGACGAATCACTTTCAACACTTAACGTAGACAGCGCTTCTTTTATTGGTGGTGTCTCGTCACTGGAGCAGCCATTGGTATTGGACCGGCACCCAGGCCTCCACGGGCGTGCCGTTTTCAGTCATGGGCTTGAAGCGGCATTGGTGGATCGCTTCGCGTGCCTGCCGGTCCAATTCGCGGAATCCGCTGGACCGGGTGATTTTCGAGTCGGTCACCGTGCCGTCGGCGCCGACGAGGAAGGCGAGGGTCACCGTCCCCTCGTGGCCCGCAGCGAGGTCCGCTTCCGGATACTTCGGCTTCTCGCACGTACTGAAGTCGACGACGGGCCTGGTCCGGACTTTATCCGTTGCGGCAAGCGCCGGCGCGGCCGCTGGTGCGTCGGCTGGCGCTGCTTTGCGCGGCGATGGCTGGATGGACCGGGGAGCCGCGATCCTGGCGACGGGCGCCGGTGGTGCTGGCGGGACGACCTGTGCGGCTTGCACGTCGCCTTGCCGCGGCGCGCTGGCCGCGGGCGTTGACCTGCTTGCTGCCGGATCGATCGATGAGCTCGCGCTCAGGCAAGCCAGCGTCAATCCCAGCACCGGCAGCGCCGCCTTCCAGTTCAGCGCCTGTGCATCCGGACGGACCAGCCGCTGGATGCGTGCGAACAGGTCGCCGCCGTTGGCCGCCTGCGCCAGGTGATGCGGCGAGAACTGCAACTTTTCGAGTTCGGACAGCGCGCGCGCCAGCCGTCGTGGTTCGCCCAGCTGGCGGGCCGCGAGATCGTCCGCGATCTGTTCGCGCTCGGCGCGGATGCGGCTCGAGATCCACCACACCGCCGGATGATAGAAGAGCAGCGCCTCGACCACGTTCTGCAGCAGGTTGACGAGGTAGTCATGACGCTTGATGTGGGCGATTTCGTGCGCCAGCAGCGCCTCGAGCAGGTCGGCGGGCATACCGGAGATCAAAGCCGCCGGCACCAGCACCACGGGGCGCCACCACCCGGCGGTGATCGGGCTGGCGAGGTGGTCGACGACGCGCAGGCGCACGCTGCGCGCGACGCCCGCAAGCCGGGCGAGCCGGTCCACGCATGCCTGCCATTCGGCGTCGACGGCGTTGGAGCGCCCGGCGTGCCCGAGCCACAGCAGGCCGAGCGCCATGCGCAACGCGAGCGCCAATGCGCAGGAAGCCCATGCGCCAACCAGCCATTGCATGTTCGCCTGCAGCCACGCCAGCACGCCAGGTGCCGATGTGGCCGCGCTGTCCATGACGACGCCGACCGATGAACCCAGCGTGCCGGCCACCGCGCCGCCGCGCCCGAGCTGCAGGCACAGGTCGGCGGCGGGCCACGCCACGCAGGCCAGCAGGCCCCCGCAGGCTGCCAGGTAGCGCAGCTGGGGCCGTGCGTTGCACAGCAGCGTCAGCGCGAGGGCGGTCGCAAAGCCGATCAGCGCACCTTGCCAGAGAAAGTGAACCAGCGTCCAGCCGACGGCGGACATGAGATCGGCGATCGCGATGTTCATTCCTTATCCTCCTTCAGCAGCTTCTCGATCTCGTCGCGCTCTTTCTTGGAGATGCCGGACTTGAGCGCCGCCAGCACAAGCGCCTTTGCTGATCCGGCGAATGCGCGCTGCATGAAATCCTTGAGCAGGTTGGTCTGCAGCGAATCCTGGGTGTAGACCGGCGCATATACGTGCGAGCGGCCGCTCTCGTCGCGCAGCAGCAGGCCCTTTCCGTGCATGATCTGCATGAGGCGCAGCACGGTGGCGTAGGTGACGTCGGGCCGGTCCTCCTGCATGGCTTCATGCACCTGGCGCACTGTGGCCGAGCCGAGTGGCCACAGGGTTTGCAGGAGGTCGAGTTCAGCCGGGGTGGGCTTGGGCAGTGCAGGGGATTTGGCCATGATGCAGGGATCGCAGAATAGTCTATACGCCCACGTAGAGTAGCCTGTCTAGATTTCGATGTCTAGCACCTTCTTTAAGAAAAATCGCTTGCGATGGAAACGTAGGTCGGCATAGCATAGATATTACTGTCTACATTGAGGACTGTCTATGAAGCTGCGCGATTTCCGTATCGGCTGGCGCCTGCTGGCCCGCCAACCCGGCTATTCGGCCGTGATCGTGCTCGGCCTGGCGGTGGGCTTCGCGGCCTGCTTCCTGCTGCTCGCGCTGGTGCGCTACGCCTTCACCTACAACGATGCGATCGCCGACGCCGGCCACATCTACCTCGTCAAGGAGCGGGCCAATGTACTGCCGCGGCCCGACTGGCAGCCCAACGCCGCGCGGGATCTGGCGCGGACGGCGCGCGACAGCGGCCTGCCCGTGAGCGCGACGACCGCCAAATCCTACGACGTCGCGGCCCAACTCGATTCGCGGCTGCTGCCGATGACGGTGGAGCTGGCGGACACGGATTACCTCGGCTTCTTCGGCATCCGGGCGCTGGAAGGCGACGCCGGCGCGGCATTGGCGCGGCCGGACGGCATCGCGCTTAGCCGCGAAACCGCGATCAAGCTGTTCGGCACGCCGCACGCCCTCGGCAAGGTGGTACGCATCTTGGGACAGGCCTATGAGGTACGCGCGATCCTGCCCGACCTGCCGCCCAACACCAGCGTCGACATCGATGCGCTGGTCGGCGCCGGGCACCACGCCTTTGCCAGGGAGCCGGCCACCGTGTGGACGCGCGCCTCCGTGTACGTGAAGACGGCGCCGGGCTTCGACAGCGGCGCACTGCAGGCCGTGCTGCAGGAAGCGATCAACCGCCGCGACGCGGTACTGCCGCTGCGCCTGCGCGAGCTGGCCAAGGGCGGCCCGGTCAGCTCGATCGGCCTGGCCAGGCTGTCCGATCTCTACTTCGACCCGGACCTGCTGGCGAGCCGCAGCGGGCGGCGCTACGGCAGCAAGGCCGGCGTCCTCGGACTGGCGGCGCTGGCGGTGCTGATCCTTGCGCTGGCCACGACCAACTATGTCAACCTGGCCGCCATCCGCACTGCCGCCCGGCGCCGCGAGATCGGCATGCGCAAGGCACTTGGCGTCGGCCCCGGCGCGCTGGCGCGGCAGTTCATGGCGGAGTCGCTGGTGGTGTCGATGGCGGCGACGGTGATCGGCCTGGCGCTCGCGTGGCTGGTGTTGCCGCTGTTTTCCACGCTCGTGAACCGGCCGCTGGCACCGATGCTGTCGGTGCAGGCTTGCCTGCTGATGCTGGCGGTGGGGGCGCTGACCGGCATGCTGGCCGGCCTGTATCCCTACCTGCTGGCGCGCCGCCTGCCCGCGAGCGTCGCGCTGCAGGGACGCGGCAATGGCGAAACCGTGGCCGGCGCGCGGCTGCGGCGCGTGCTGTCGGTGCTGCAGTTCGGCGTGGCGATCGCGCTGATCGCCGCCACGCTCGCCGTCGGCTGGCAGACCCGCTACGCCAGCCACGCCGATCCCGGATTCGATCCCTCGCGCCTGCTGGTCGTGACCGCTCCCGGCGACGGCAAGGGGCCGGCGGCGCAGGCCTTTCGCGACGAGCTGGCACGCGTTCCCGGTGTCGCCGCCGTCACCGTGACGGACGAGGCGATCGGGCGCGACGGCATGAAGTCGACCGTCGCGATCGAGCGGCCGGGAAAGGCGCCGATCCAGCTCGAGTTCAAAGCCGTCGGCGCCGGCTTTTTCAAGGTCTACGGCGTGCAAGCCATGTTCGGCCGCCTGTTCGAGGAGGCGCTGGACCGCTCCGGCAGCGACAATGTCGTGCTCAACGCCCGCGCCGCCTAGGCGCTCGGTTTCGATTCGCCCGAGGCCGCGGTCGGCCAGGTATTCGGCGGGAAGTCGCGCATCGTCGGCATCGTGCCCGACCTGCGCTTCCAGACCATGAAACAGCAACCGGGGCCGATCATGTTCCGTGTGCGCGAGGAGCTGAACGTGTTCACGGTGCGCGTCGCAGGCGACATGCCTGCCGTGCGCAATGCGATCGAGGCCGCGTGGGCGCGCCATTTCCCGAACGATCCGCCCGACATCGCATCGGCCGCGGCCATCTTCGCCCAGAACTACGACGAAGACCTGCGGCTGGCGAAAATTCTCGGCCTGGCGAGCATCGTTGCGACCACGCTGGCGAGCTTTGGCATCTACGTGCTGGCCGCCTACAGCGTCGAGCGCCGCGCGCGCGAAATCGTGTTGCGCAAGCTGCACGGGGCGCGCGGGCGCCACATTTCGAAGCTGGTGGCGCGCGAATTCGGGCTGCTGGTGGTCGTCGGTTCGCTGGCCGGACTGCCGCTGGCCTGGCTCGGCATCGAGCGCTACCTGGCCGGCTTTGTCGAACGCGCGCCGATGGGGCAGATGCCCTTGCTGTTGGCGTTCGCTGTCATCGCGGCGGTCGGCCTGGCCGCTACCGCGCGCCAGACTTTGCGCGCGGCGCGCATGTCGCCGTCGCTCGCCTTGCAAGACTGATTTTCAACGAGGAGACCATATGCTGAAGAAGCCCGTTTTGCTGCTCGCCTTCCTGCTGCTGCCGTTCGCCACCCAGGCCTCGCAGTTGCCCGACTATCCCTTCATTCACCTTACCGGCAGCGCGGCCCAATACGTCCAGGCCGACCTCGGCGAAGTGGACTTCGAGATCGTCGCGACCGATGTCGATGCGGCGAAGGCGCGCGCCACCGTCGAGGAAAGGCTGGCCCGGATCAGGGCGCTGGTCGAGGAACAGGCGCTCCCGGAGGACGACGTGAAGGTACGCGACCTCCGCCAGAACATGAAAGACGGCAGCCCCTTCTACACGGTGCGCTGCTCGGTCCACCTCAACGTGCGCGACCTGAGCAAATGGCAGGCGATTGCCGTCGGCCTGATTGGCATGGAAAACCTCGACAACTTCGCGACCGACTTCGCCCCGGCGGACAAGGAGCAGGTCGAGATGGAGCTGGTCAACGCCGCAATCAAGGATGCGCGCAAGCATGCGGAAGCGATGGCGACCGGTTTCGGCCGCAAGCTCGGCCCGGTTTCCGGTGTTTCCACCGGCGCGCTGAAGAACCTCACCAATGCGATGGGCCTGTACCCATCGGATTTCGTCAACCGCCGCGGCCCGGCGCCGAAGCGCATGGAAAAGGCCGACATCGCCAGCGTCACGATGCTGCGCTTCGCGGTGCAGGTCGACGTCATCTTCCGCATCAAGTAAGCGAAAAAAAGCCGGGCGAACCCGGCTTTTTGCATTGCGACTGGCACGGCGATCAGGCGGCTTCCTTGATCGGATACATTTCCTTGTCGTCGTCCAGATGGCTAGGGTGCTTGAGCTCGCGGTCCAGCGTTTCGTGATCGAGCTCGCCTTCCCACTTCGACACGACGATCGAGGCTACGCCATTGCCACAGATATTGGTGAGGGCGCGGCATTCGCTCATGAACTTGTCGATACCGAGGATCAGCGCCATGCCGGCAACCGGGATGGTCGGCACCACGGCCAGCGTCGCTGCCAGCGTGATGAAGCCGGCGCCGGTGATTCCGGACGCGCCCTTCGAGGTCAGCATCGCGACCACCAGGATGGTCAGCGTCTGGGTCAGCGTCAGCGGGGTGTTGGTGGCCTGGGCGATGAACAGGGCGGCCATCGTCATGTAGATGTTGGTGCCGTCCAGGTTGAAGGAGTAGCCGGTCGGGACCACCAGGCCCACCACGGATTTGGAGCAGCCCAGCTTTTCCATCTTGCGCATCAGCGAGGGCAGGGCCGACTCCGACGAGCTGGTGCCCAGCACGATCAGCAGCTCTTCGCGGATGTAGGACAGGTAGCGGAAGATGTTGAAGCCGACGAACCAGGCCACCGTGCCGAGCACGAGCACCACGAACAGGAAGGAGGTCACGTAGAAAGTACCGACCAGCTGGGCCAGCGGCAGCAGGGCGGCGATGCCGTATTTGCCGATGGTGAAGGCCATCGCGCCGAACGCGCCGATGGGAGCAGCTTTCATCACGATGCCGACCACGCCGAAGATCACGTGCGACAGGTCGTCGACGAAGCGCGCGATCGGACGGCCGCGCTCGCCCAGCATCGACAGCGCGAAGCCGAACAGGACCGCGATCAGCAGCACCTGCAGGATTTCTCCCTTGGCGAAGGCGTCGACGAAAGTGTTCGGGATGATGTTCATCAGGAAGTCGACGGTCGACAGCGAGTGCGTCTTGGCCGTGTATTCGGCGATTGACTTGGTGTCGAGCGAGGCCGGATCGACGTTCATGCCGGCGCCCGGCTGGATTACGTGGGCCACGATCAGGCCGATCAGCAGGGCGAAGGTGGAAATGACCTCGAAGTACAGCAGCGCCTTGCCGCCGACGCGGCCGACTTTCTTCATGTCCTGCATGCCGGCGATGCCGGATACCACGGTACAGAAGATGACGGGCGCGATAATCATCTTGATCAGTTTGATGAAGCCGTCTCCCAGGGGCTTCATCTTGGTTGCGAGGCCGGGGTCGAACACTGCCAGCAGAATGCCCACGACGATCGCGAACAGCACCTGGACGTACAGAATTTTATAGAATGGTTTTTTCATGTCAGCTCATCAGGCGAATTGTTGATTGCGCCATGATCCATGAATTGAGGAGGGCGGGCTATTGTGGAAAACCCGCAGACCATCGTACGCCTGACGTTGGGTAACCCGCGCACGATTGTGCGGGGGAAAGTGAGCTGTACGTCGTCCCGACGCAGGCCGGGACGCACAGAGCGGTTGATGATTGCAAGTAGCAGCGTAAGCCTGCGGCGCGCAAGCTCAGCATGGGCCCCCGCCTACGCGGGGGCGACGGCTATTAGTTCGACGGCTTGCGGTAGACGGTGCCGCCCTTCATGACAAAGCTGACCTTGCGCAGTGCTTCGATATTCGCCGTCGGGTCGCCCTCCACCGCGACCACATCCGCCGTCAAGCCCTGCTTGAGCTGCCCCAGTTCCTTCGATTTGTCCAAGATCTGCGCCGCCACCACCGTGGCCGCGCGCAGCGCTTCGGTCGGCGTCATGCCCAGCTTGACCATCCACTCGAGCTCGCGGTAGTTGGTGCCGTGCGCGAACACGCCGACGTCGCTGCCGCTGCCGATCGTCACGCCCAGCTTGCGCGCCAACTGGAAGGCATTCATCGCCTGCTGCATGCCGGCGGTCGGCGCGCCGCCGCGGGTGTAGTGCTGGAAGTATTCGCCGATCGCTTCCGGCGCGGTCAGCGTCGGTACGTACGCGGTCTTGCGCTCGACCATCAGCTTGAACGTGGCTTCGCTCGCGCCGTAGCCATGCTCGATGGTGTCGACGCCGGCCAGCACCGCCATCCGGATCGCGTCATCCGACGCCGCGTGTGCCGCCACCTTGCGGCCGGTGACGTGGGCCGCCTTCACCATCGCCGTCATCTCTTCCAGCGTGAAGGTCGGGCGCGTGCTGCCGTCCACGCCGGTGCGGTAGTCGGCGTAGAACTTGATCCAGTCGGCGCCGTGCGACGACTGCTCGCGCACCGCCTTCACGCATTCGTCCACGCCGGTGCATTGCTGGGCGCCGTAGGGGATGTCCATGTCCGGGCGATAGTTGCGCTCGGCGGGGCCGTAGCTGTAGCTGGCCACGATGGCGCGGGTGGCGACGAACAGGCGCGGGCCGGGCAGCACGTCCTCGTTGATGGCGCGCTTGATGCCGACGTCGTCGTAGGCAGCTCCCTCGGTGCCGAGGTCGCGCAGGGTGGTGAATCCGGCCTGCAGCGTGTCGGCGGCGTGGCGTGCCGCCAGCATGGTACGGTAGGACGGCGCTTCCTTGATGACCTGGTCGTCCCAGGTCACTTCGTTGTACGGGTGGAGCAGGACGTGCGAGTGCAGGTCCATCATGCCGGGGATCAGGGTGCGGCCCGGCAGGTTGACGCGCTCGGCATCGGCCGGCACGCTGATCTTGTCGGCCGGACCGACGGCCTGGATGCGGCCCTGGGATACCAGCACCGCCCAGCCTGAGTGCGGCGTGCCTTCGCCGGTCCAGACCCGGTCCGCTGTCAGCAGCACCGGATGCTTGTCGGCGGCGTGGGCGCTGCATGCCAGCAGCGCAAGAGTGGTCAGAACAAGTTTCTTGGCCCAGGTCCGCATATCGTCTCTCTAAAAGTTGTTGTGACGAAATAATAGCGGACTCAGCTGCGGGATCAAAACTCCTTCGCGCGATAGGCGATCTTGCCACCGACCAACGTCAGCAGGCTGCGGGTCCTGGGCAGGTCGGCCTCGGGGACGGTCAGTACATCCTGCGAGAGCAGCGCCATGTCGGCCAGCATGCCCGGCTGGATGCGGCCTTTGTCGTGCTCCGCGAACTCGGCCACGGCGCCGGCATAGGTCAGCGCGGCCAGGGCCTGCTCGCGGGTGATGGCCTGTGGATTCCTGGCGCTGCTCATGTGCATCATGGCGACATAGGGCGGAAAGCCCTCGTCCGAACCGTAAGCGACGGTGATGCCGGCCGCGGTCATATCGCGCATCGGGGCAGTGGGGCGCGGCTGGGCGACAATGAGGCCAAGCGCGGCGGCGCGCTTGGCGAGCGCGCCAGTCAGGGCAGTGGAGTGCTCAACCCGCGGGCGCAGCGGCCGCCAGCGCTCGGGCGGCGCCACCTTCTCCATCGCGTCGATGACATAGGCCATGGTGGCGTCGCCAGCCACGTGCAGCAGGATCTGGTCCTTGCTGGCGACTGCGCGGCGCATTTCGCGCTCGATGAAGGCCTTGTCGAAGTTGAGGTAGCCGTTGCCGCTGAAGCGCCCTGTGTAGGGAAGAGTAGACCATGCATTGCCGTCGAACGGCGTGCCGTCGATCACCCATTTGGTGCCGAACACGCGGGGCTCGCTTCCGTTGCGGTGGAGCAGCGGACGCCAGGCGGCCATCGCGTCGTCGTCTGCGCTGGCCGGCAAAGGGAAGGGGACGAGCCGCACCCGCAGCGGCGTGTTGGCCGCAGTCACGGTCCTCACGAACAGTTCGGGCTTCAGGTAGCCGGCCATGACCTGCACGCTGGTGACGCCTTCGGCCAGGCGCCGCGCCGCATAGGCATGGAAGTCCTCGGCCGCCGCTGCCGGACGCGCGCTGCTGTGCAGCTTCTCGAGCACGATCCAGCCGGCGTATTCCTCCAGTTTGCCGTTCAGGCGGCCGGAAGCGTCGCGCTGGTAGTGTCCGCCGGGCGGGTCGCTCACATCCTGCTTGATGCCGAGTACCTTCATGCCGGCGTCGTTCAGGATCACGCCATGTCCCCACCAGGCGCGGACGAGGACAGGATGGTCACCGGCGACCGGCGCGATGGCCGCGCGTGTGCCGGCCGGATCGAACAGGGCCGGATCGCCGGTCGTGAGCATGATCCATGTTCCTTTCGGCGCGGTCGCTGCCGCCGCGCCAATGGCTTCAGCTACTTCGGCGAGCGATGGGTTGGCCATCGGCGCGGTGCGCGTGTGCGCTTCCACGCCGAATGGCGCGGCGCCGGGGTGATCGTGGGCGTCGTTGATGCCCGGGATCAGCAGGCGGCCGCCGAGGTCGATGGTGTCGGCCTTGCCGGCCTTGGCACGGATGTCGGCCGCGGAGCCGACTGCGGCGATGCGCGCGCCGCTGATGGCGACCGCTTCGGCCCATGGGCGGGCGGGATCGCCGGTGAAGATGCGCCCGTTTGTCAGGACGAGGTCGGGATCGGCCTGCGCCGCCGCGGACATCAGGCTGAATACCATCAGCAAGCCGGCCGTCCAGCCGCGCGCCGACCCGGCGCCAGTGATCCTGTGCTCCATCTTCACCCCCTCGGTAGAAGTACGAAACCCTGTGGTCACGGCGCAGCCGCCGAGGCAAGTCGGCGTGTCAGGCGTCGTTCGTCGGCCATGGTAGCATGACCAAGAAGCATTATTTCATTGTTTTTATGGATAACCGGAAGTTTCTGATGCGGCGCGATCTGGCTAGCGCGGAATCCGGGAACTCTTCGTTTCCATGAGCGGATTGTGGGGGAAACACCAGCCGAGTTTCGATACTGACCAGCTCGTACCGTCGTGATCGGTCACGTCGAGCGTGGCTTCGAAGGGCTTGGCGACGGCTTGCGGCGGATAGTACCCTGGCTGGACGGGCGCGTTGAAGCGAACGCGGATGTTTGCTTCTCGCACTCGGCTTCGCGGCAAGTTTTCTTTACCTAGGAGTTTGTCGAACAGAGCCAGGTAGGTGTCGATCATCCGCACGAACTGCGCGTCGTTCGGCGTCAGCTGCGCGGACAGCAGGTCGAATTCGACCGTGTCCGTGGAATGGCTGAGCGCTGCGGCATACAGCTTGCCGAGCGCCCAGTAACCTAGCAGGTCGTTGTTGCGACTGACGAAAGAGCTCAGCACGCCATTGGCAACTGATTTCAGTCTCTTTCGGCGTGGCATGGCGGGCTGGCCTTATCGTTGTTCGGGCGGGATGTTCTTGATCGCTGCCGCGAAGTCCGCGTGCTCATCCGGATCCACGGGCCGGTACTTCACCGTGACGCCGGCCGGATCGCTGCCGAGGAAATTGTTCCGCCGCCAGTTCCGCGCTGGGCGAACCGGCCTTTGGGTAAAGCCGCCGCCACAGTTCGGGCACACGTTCAACAAGATATTGTCGACGCAGTCAGCGCAGAAGGTGCACTCGTAGCTGCAGATGCGCGCCTCCAGGGCATCCGGTGGCAATGCCTTGTTGCAGTTCTCGCAGCTCGGACGGAGTTCGAGCATGGCTTACTGCGCGGCCCAGCCGCCATCCATATTCCATGCCACGCCGCGCACCTGGTCCGCGGCCGGACTGCAGAAGAACACGGCCAGGGCGCCCAGCTCCTCGGGCGTGACGAATTCGCCGGACGGCTGCTTCTCCGACAGCAGCGCCTTCTTGGCCTGCTCGACGCTGCTGCCTTCGCGCGCGGCGCGGTCGTCCACCTGCTTTTGCACCAGCGGGGTCAGTACCCAGCCCGGGCAGATGGCGTTGCAGGTAACGCCGCTGTGCGCGTTCTCCAGCGCCGTGACCTTGGTGAAGCCGACGATGCCGTGCTTGGCCGCGACATAGGCCGACTTGCCGGCCGATCCGACCAGCCCGTGCACCGATGCGAGGTTGATGACCCGGCCCCAGTTCTTCTTCTTCATTCCCGGCAGCGCCAGCCGCGTGGTGTGGAAGGCAGAGGACAGGTTGATCGCGATGATCGCGTCCCAGCGGTCGACCGGGAAGTCCTCGACGTTGGCCACGTGCTGGATGCCGGCGTTATTGACCAGCACATCGACGCCGCCGAAGCGCTCGTCCGCGAACTTCATCATCGCCTCGATCTCGGCCGGCTTGAACATGTCGGCATTGTGGTAAGCCGTCCGTACGCCGAATTCCTGCGCCACGCCCTTGTGCAGCGCCTCGATCTGCCCGGCGTCGCCGAAGCCGTTGAACAGGATGTTGGCGCCCTGCGCCGCCAGCGAACGGGCGATGCCAAGGCCGATGCCGGAGGTCGAGCCGGTCACGAGCGCGGTCTTACCGCTTAACATCTTCGAAGTCATGGGTGTCCTCGGTGTGAGAGTGTTCAGGTGGGATGTCGCAGAATTGGTAGAATTCTAATCGCATCGCCCGCTAAAATGTCGGGCTGCCATCGGCGCGGGATTAAATTTTTGTATGGGGAGGCCATGATCGAAGCCAGAATCAAGAGCGTGCAATGCAGTTCGCCCGCCGGCTTGCATCGCATGGCCTACAAGGAGTGGGGCGATCCGGCCAACACCAAGGTGCTGGTGTGCGTACACGGCGTCACCCGCGTGTCGGACGATTTCGATGCCTTGGCGCGCGCGCTGTGCGATGAGTACCGCGTCGTTTGCCCGGACGTGGTTGGCCGCGGCCGTTCCGAACGCCTGCGCGATCCGAGCCATTACACGGTGCCGCAGTATGTGGCCGACATGGTCACGCTGATCGCGCGCGCCACCGCCAACAGCGACGACAACGGCGTGCACTGGGTCGGCACCTCGATGGGCGGCCTGATCGGCATGGTGCTGGCCTCGCTGAAGGGCACGCCGATCCGCAGGATGGTCCTGAACGATATCGGCCCCGTGCTCGACCCCGAAGCGATGGCGCGCATCGGCGAATACATCGGTCACGACCTGCGCTTTTCCAGTTTCGAACAGGGCGCCGCCTATGTGCGCGAAGTGTCGGCATCGTTCGGCCCGCACACCGACGCGCAGTGGCACAAGCTGGCCAGCGACGTGCTGCGCCGCCAGGAGGACGGCGCGTGGGTGCGCCATTACGACCTCGGGCTGGCCGTGCCGTTCCAGGCGATTACGCTAGAGCTGGCCAAGGCGTCCGAGGCCAGCCTGTGGGCCGCTTACGACGCCATCGCGTGTCCGACGCTGCTGCTGCGCGGCGAGCTGTCCGACCTGCTGTCGCGCGAGACAGCCGCGCAGATGGCCGCGCGCGGCCCTCGCCCGACAGTGGTGGAGATTCCCGGCGTCGGCCACGCGCCGACCCTGATGCACGAGCCGCAGATCGCGATCGTGCGCGACTTTTTAACCGGCCCAGTGCCGTTACATTCATAAAACGAGAGACCATGGAAATCAAACGACTCCACGTTGGCAAACGCCTGTCCGAAACCGCGATCCACAACGAGACCGTGTACCTGGCAGGCCAGATCGCCGACGACACCAACCAGGACATCGAAGGCCAGACGCGCGAAGTGCTGGCTCACGTCGACCGCCTGCTGACCGAAGCCGGCAGCGACAAGACCTGCATCCTGATGTGCCAGATCTTCATCGCCGACATGGCCGACTTCCCGGGCATGAATGCGGTGTGGGACGAGTGGGTCGCGCAGGGCCACACGCCGCCGCGCGCGACCGTCGAGGCCAAGCTGGCCAATCCCGCATGCCTGGTGGAGATCGTGGTCACCGCCGCGCTGCGCTGAGAGAACGGTTCATATGGTTTCAACCGTCGCGCTGGGCGACGCCACCGCCCAACTGATCCAGGGCCTGCGCCCCGAGGACGAGTCGCGCGTGCGCGCCGCGCTCGACTACGCGAACGAGGCCTACGGCGAGCGCCTTGCCACCTCGGGCCAGAACGCGTTCGAGTTTTCGCTCGGCGTGGCCGGCACGCTCGCCTACCTGCGGGCGGATGCCGAGACGCGCATCGCCGGCCTGCTGTTCGAACTGGCGCTGACCGATTCCGCGGTGGCCGAGGGACTGGGCGAGCGCTTCGGCACCGAGGTCGCCGACCTGGTGCTGGGCGTGCACCAGCTGATCCGCCTGCGCGACCTGACCGCCGCGCAGCAGCCGGTCGGGCGCGGCAAGAACGCCAAGGAGAAGGCGGTGGCGCAGGTCGAGACCCTGCGCAAGATGCTGCTCGGGATGGCGTCCGACATGCGCGTGGTGCTGGTGCGGCTGGCGTCGTGCGCGACCACGCTGCGCTTCTTCGCCGACCAGAAGCGCTTCGACGAAGTCACCCATGCCTACGGGCGCGAGGTGCTGGACCTGTATGCGCCGCTGGCCAACCGGCTCGGTATCTGGCAGCTCAAGTGGGAGCTGGAAGACCTGTCCTTCCGCTTCATCGAGCCCGAGACCTACAAGCGCATCGCCAAGATGCTCGAAGAGAAGCGCATGGCGCGCGAAGGCTTCGTGCAGGGTTCGATCGACCGGCTCGAGCACGAGCTCAAGGCGGCCGGCATCAAGGCCGACGTCACCGGCCGGCCGAAGCATATCTACAGCATCTGGAACAAGATGCGCGGCAAGGAGCTCGACTTCTCCGAGCTGTACGACGTGCGCGCCTTCCGCGTGATCGTGGCGGACGTGAAGACCTGCTACGCGGTGCTCGGCATCGTGCACAACATCTGGACGCCGATCCCGAGCGAGTTCGACGACTACATCGCCAAGCCCAAGGCCAACGGCTACCAGTCGCTGCACACGGTCGTCACCGCCGAGGACGGGCGGCCGCTGGAAGTCCAGATCCGCACGCAGGAGATGCACAACTTCGCTGAGTACGGTATCGCCGCGCACTGGCGCTACAAGGAAGAAGGCGGCTCCAACTTCAAGAGCCAGAAATACGACGAGAAGATCGCCTGGCTGCGCCAGCTGCTGGCGTGGAAGAACGACGTCGCCGACAACGTGGCCGAGCACGAGGACCAGCAGCGCGAGTGGGTCGAGAAGCTGAAGGCGACCACGCTGGACGACCGCATCTTCGTGCTGACGCCGCAGGCGCGCGTGCTGGAACTGCCGGTGGGCGCCACCCCGATCGACTTCGCCTACCACCTGCACAGCGAGATCGGCCACCGCTGCCGCGGCGCCAAGATCGACGGCGTGATGGTGCCGCTGAATACGGCGCTGAAGAACGGGCAGACCTGCGAGATCATCACCGCCAAGGGACAGGCCGGCAATGCCGGGCCGTCGCGCGATTGGCTCAGCCCCGGCTACGCGGCCAGCAACCGCACCCGCACCAAGATTCGCGCCTGGTTCCATGCGATGGACCTGGCCGCGACCCTGGCGCAGGGCCGCGCGATGGTCGAGAAGTCGCTGCAGCGCGAGGGCAAGACCGCCGTCAACCTGGAGGCGCTGGCGCACAAGCTGGGCTTCGCCAAGCTGGACGACCTGTTCGTCGAAGTCGGCAAGGAAAAGTTCAGCCTGCGCCACGTCGAGGCCGCGCTGCACGAGCAGCCGGAAGCCGCGCCGGTGGTCGAGGACGCGGCGGTCGTCAACAAGAGCCGTTCGTCGAGCGTGGAGCAGGGCGCCAAGTCGGGCGTGTTGGTGGTCGGCACCGAAGGCCTGATGACGCAGCTGGCGCGCTGCTGCAAGCCGGCGCCGCCGGACCCCATCGTCGGCTTCGTCACGCGCGGGAAGGGCGTGTCGATCCACCGCCAGACCTGCAAGAACTTCGGCGAGATGAGCGCCAAGAATCCCGAGCGCGTGATCCAGACCGAATGGGGCGCGGCGGGCACGGATACGGTCTACCCGGTCGACCTGTTCATCATGGCCGGCGACCGCCAGGGACTGCTGCGCGATATCTCCGAGGTGTTCTCACGCGAGAAGATCAACGTGATCGGCGTGAACACGCAAAGCTCGAAAGGGCAGGCGCGGATGGTGTTCACGGCCGAGATCAACTCGACCCCTCAGCTGCAGAAGGCATTGGCGGCCATCGCCGAAGTGCCCGGCGTGAGCCAGGCGCGGCGGCATTAGGTGGGCGTAGGGTGGGCATTCATGCCCACCGCATCAGGGCTTGTGCCCGCGCGGCTCGGTGCGCGGCAGCAGCGCGGCGAGGATGCCCAGCAGCGGCAGGAAGGACGCGATGCGGTAAACCGTCTCGATGCCGGAAACGTCGGCGACGTGGCCCATCGCTGCCGCGCCGATGCCGCTGATGCCGAACATCAGGCCGAAGAAGATCCCGGCGATCATTCCCACTTTGCCTGGCACCAGCTCTTGCGCGAACACGACGATGGCGGAGAACGCCGACGACATCACCAGCCCGATAATCACCGACAGCACGCCGGTCCAGAACAGGTTCGCATACGGCAGCGCCAGCGTGAATGGCGCCGCGCCGAGGATCGAGAACCAGATCACGCGCTTGCGGCCGATGCGGTCGCCGATCGGGCCGCCAGCGAAGGTGCCGGCGGCGACGGCGGCGAGAAACATGAACAGGTACATCTGCGCGCTGCCGACGCTGAGGTGGAATTTCTCGATCAGGTAGAAGGTGAAGTAGCTGGTCAGGCTGGACATGTAGATGTACTTGGAGAAGACCAGGATGGCCAGCACCGCCAGCGCACCGGTCACGCGGCCGCGCGGCAGCGGCGACACGGCCTGCGCGGCGGCCTTGCGCGGCGCGTTCTTCAGGTGGCTGCTGTACCAGCGGCTGACCCAGCTCAGCGTCAGCACCGCGAGGAAGGTGAGCAGCATGCACCACGCGATCCGGCCCTGGCCGCGGCCGACGATGACGGCGGCGGCCAGCAGCGGCCCGAGCGCGGAACCGAGGTTGCCCCCGACCTGGAACATCGACTGCGCCAGGCCGAAGCGGCCGCCCGAGGCCAGCCGTGCCACGCGCGAGGCCTCGGGGTGGAAGGTGGAGGAGCCGACACCGATCAGGGCCGATGCGAGCAGCAGCACGGCGAAGCTGTTGGCCACGGCCAGCAGCGCGACGCCGGCCAGCGTCACGCACATCCCGGCCGGCAGCAGGATGGGGAAGGGACGCTTGTCGCCGAGCAGGCCGACCCAGGGCTGCAGCAGCGATGCCGTGCACTGGAAGGTCAGCGTGATCAGGCCGACCTGGCCGAAGCTGAGCGAAAATTCGTGCTTCAGCATCGGATAGATCGCGGGCAGCACCGCCTGCACGCAGTCGTTGAGGAGGTGGACGAAGGCGACCGAGAACAGGATCTGGAAGGCGATGTCCGGGCGCGCGACGGCGCTGGCGGCGGCAGGTGGTGTGGTGCTCATCAGGGAATGCTCGTGTTGCGGGGATCCGCTATTGTGCCGGATGTGATCCAATTTCGCCGGGCAGGGGGTAAAAACTGTATCATTTGCCAATGCGTAGCTCTTCCATCCTGACCACCAGACCGAGCCTGTGGGGCCTGCGCTTCCTGCGCTATTTACGCAGCTGGTGGTACCTGGTCCACCTCGGCGCGGTCGCGCTGGTGACGGCATTCAGCCCGTCCACGTGGAACCGCGCCAACCGCCTGTCCACCTCGCGCTATATCTATGTCGCGGCCTGGCAGGTGATCCCGTGGTTCACGATGCTGACGGCACTGGTCGGCCTGGTGGTGATCCGCATCGTGCTGGTCACCGCCAGCAGCTACGGCCTGTCGCATTTCGCGCTGGAGATGGTGGTGCGCGTGCTGGTGCTGGAGCTGCTGCCGCTGTCGGCCGCGATGTTCGCCGCGCTGCGCGCCAGCATGGCCTTCGACTCCGCCGCCCTCGGCCTCGCGCGCAGCGGCGTTCCCACCGAAGCGGTCAGCGCGGAAGCCTTGCGCCAGCTGCGGCGCGACCTGGTGCCGCAGGTGCTGGCCAACGCCTTCGCGGTATTGAGCCTGGCCATGACCAGCGGGACCATCGTGCTGCTGCTCGCCTACGTCAACGTGTATGGTCTGTCGCCGTGGGGCCTGCCTGAATACACCCGCACCGTCGGCCGCATCTTCGAGCCGATCGTGGCCATCGGCTTCGCGCTCAAGACGCTGCTGTTCGGCCTCGCGGTGGCGCTGGTGCCGACCGCCGCCATACTCGAGCTGCAGCGCTACCCGCGCCGCCTGTTGACCCCGGTGCAGCCCGGGGCGCTGCGCCTGCTGTTCGTGCTGATGCTGATCGAAGCCGCATCGCTCGCCATCAAATACATCTGATACCGCCATGACCGACCATACTCCCGACGAACCGGCCCACGTAGAAGTCAAAGCGGCGATCCTGCTGGTGCTGATCGGCGCCCTCATCATCGCCTTCGTCGCGTACGTGATGTACGCACGCGGCGTGTTCGAGCCGACCCAGCGCCTGATCCTCGAGACCGACAACTCGGAAGGCGTGGCGCCTGGCATGGACCTGACCTTTGCCGGTTTCCCGATCGGCCGCGTGAGCCAGGTGGCGCTTGGCGCGAACGGACAGGTGTCGATCCTGGTGGACGTGCCGCGCGCCGACGCCAAGTGGCTGCGGGTGTCGAGCGTGTTCACGCTCGAACGCAGCCTGGTCGGCGAAACCCGTTTGCGTGCCTACAGCGGCGTGCTGACCGATCCGCCGCTGCCGCCGGATTCGGCGCGCACGCTGCTGCGCGGCGACGTCAGCGAGCAGATTCCGCGCATGGTCGCGAGCGCGCGCGAGCTGCTGGAGAACCTGGCGAACATGACGGCATCCGGCTCGCACATCGACACCGCGCTGGGCAACGTCGACACGCTCACCACCCGGATGACCGGCCGCTATGGCCTGCTGGGCGGTGCGCTGGGCGGCGACGCGGAAGCGCAAAAGCTGCTGCAGACGCTGGATCGCGTCAATGCGCTGATCGCCAAGGCCGACCAGCGCGTGTTCGGCAAGGATGGCGTGGTGGACGACTCGCAGGCCGCGATCCGGCAGCTGAACGGGCTGCTGATGGATGCGCGCGCCACGCTGAAGAAGGCGGACGCCGTGCTGGTCGAAGCGCAGGGGATCGCCGCCAACGCGCGCGGCGCCACCAACGACCTCGGCGCCTTGCGCGGCGAAGTCGAGGCCAGCCTGCGCAAGGTGAACCGG
>JAEWEK010000290.1 GCA_023389425.1 Pseudomonadota bacterium
ATCGAGGTCGCCCCAGCCGCCGGTGATGGTGGCGCGGCCGATCTCGCCGCCGCTCTGTTCGGCGATGTCGGTGAAGGCCTGGGCTTCGAGGCCCTTGTAGTTCTTGCGCAGGATGAAGTTGATCACGCCGCCGATCGCGTCGGTGCCGTAGATGGCGGACGCGCCGTCCTTGAGCACCTCGACGCGCTGGATCGCGGCGGCGGGAATGTTATTGAGGTCGACGCCCGAGTTGTCGCCCGGCGCTGCGAAGTTGGCCAGCCGCCTTCCGTTCAGGAGAACGAGGGTCGAAGACACGCCGATGCCGCGCATATTGGCCGCGTTCATGCCGCGCTGGCCCGAGGTGCCGTCCGAGATGCTGGGGCCATCCGTCAGGGGCGCCGTGTTGGCGCTGATGTTGCGCACCAGTTCGGCGGCGGTGGTGGCGCCGCTCTTGTCGATGTCCTCGCGGGTGATGGTCTGCACCGGCAGCGCGGTTTCCGTATCGATGCGCTTGATCGACGAGCCGGTGATCTCCACCCGCGTCATCTTCTGCTCGTCGGCCTGGGCGTGCGCCTGCTGCGCGATCAGGCCCAGTGCCGCGAAAACGGCGGACGCCAGGACGGTCGGCCGCAAGGTACTCGAAGTGTGCTTCCTCATGCAATGCTCCCCTTGGTGGATACTCAGGTCTTCTTCTCAGTGCGGCGCGTGCGTGCGCCTTCTTTTTTATGGCTGCTGCCGGTACGAATCTGGTGTTCACCGTAGAGGTAGGCCGCGATCGCCTCGGTATGGCGCGCGGCCTTGGCGACATTGGCCTTGTTCGAGGTCATCAGCGACACGGCCAGCGCCTCGATCAGGGCCAGCACCGCGCTCGAACTGCTGGGCAGGACCGGATGCACGCTGTGCGCATACAGCACGTGGTGCCCCAGTTCGGCCAGCGGCGACGCCGGCGAATCGGTGATCGACACGATGGTCGCGCCGGTGTCGCGCGCAAAGCGGGTCAGCGGCACCACGTCGAGCGTGTAGCGCGGCAGCGAGATCACGACCAGGACGTCCTTGCTGGTTATCGTGGACAGGTGGCTGGCCGCCACCTCCGTTCCGCCACTGGCGGCCACGTCGACCACGTGCTGGCAGAACGGCTGCAGGTGCATCGCCAGCGTCCCCGCAAGGAACGAGGACAGGCCGAAGCCGAGCACGTAGACGGTGCGCGCCTTGGTCAGGCTGGTGACGATGCGGTCGACCTTGGCGCCTTCCAGTGCCTGGCTGGTGGCCGCGAGCGCCGCTTCGGCGTAACCCAGGCTCTCCAGCGCCGGCGAGGCCGCACGCGAACGGCGCGCGATCGTGTTGCGCAGCTTTTCGACCGGCTGCAGCACCGACTGCAGGGTCTCGGCCACGGCGCCGCGCATCGAGGCATAGTTCTTGAAACCGAGGTCGCGCGCGAAACGGCTGATGGTCGCAGTCGACACTTCGCAAGCTTCGGCCAGCTCCTCGATACCCAGCGCGGTCACGCGGACCTGGTTGCGCAGTACGTAATCGGCGATCGCACGGTTGGATGCCGAGCCTTCGGACAGCACCCGCAACAGCGACTGGCCGAGAGAAGACTCGGCGAAGCCTATGTCGGGCGAAGCGCTCTGCTTGCTGGTGTCGGTCATCGGGTCGTCCGCATGTAAATCGGTTTACGTTTTTTGATGGGATGAAAATTTCAAAACATTTTTCGAACTCTAATCAAGTCCGATGGC
Source organism: Pseudomonadota bacterium (assembly GCA_023389425.1). GTDB lineage: Bacteria > Pseudomonadota > Gammaproteobacteria > Burkholderiales > Burkholderiaceae_D > Telluria. The sequence goes on from JAEWEK010000290.1 coordinate 1,716, forward strand.
AAACTCAACAATATTCTGAAAATATTTTTTCACCGATTTACGTTGTGTAAAAAATCATACATAATCGACCAAGGCAGCCCAGGACCGCCAGGAGACTTGCGAATGCATGCACAGACACACCCGATCGCCACCGAACAGAACGCGGCCAGCTACCAGCTGGTCTCCTGCCACTACGGCGGCGCCGGCAGCGGCAAGAAGGTTTACATCCAGGCCGCGCTGCACGCGGACGAGGTACCGGCCATGCTGGTGGCGCAGTTCCTGCGGCGCGAGCTCGATCGCCTCGACGCCGAAGGCCGCATCCGCGGCGAGATCATCCTGGTCCCGGCCGCCAACCCTGTCGGCCTGTCGCAGGTCGTCCAGGGCGCGCCGTTCGGCCGCTTCGACCTCGGCACCGGCCTCAATTTCAACCGCTCCTTTCCCCACGTGGCGCAGGAACTGAAGGCGACGCTGGAGGGCAGCCTCGGCCCGGACGCGGCGGCGAACGTCGCCGCGATCCGTGAACAGGCACGCGAGGCGGTCGCGCGGTGGGCGCCGGCCGACCATACCGAAGAACTGAAGAAGGTCCTGCTGACGATGGCGATCGATGCCGACATCGTGCTCGACCTCCATTGCGACAACGAGGCGGTGCTGCACGTGTACGCGGGCACGCCGCTCGCCGCGAAGGCGAAACCGCTGGCCGCGCTGCTGGGTGCGCGTGCCCTGCTGCTGTCCAGCGCATCCGGCGGCGAACCGTTCGACGAGGCCTGCAGCCGCCTGTGGTGGGACCTGGCCGAGCATTTCGGCCCGGCGACGCCGATCCCGGCGGGATGCGCCGCGATGACGGTCGAACTGCGCGGCGAGATGGACGTCCACTACGACTATGCGCAGCAGGACGCCGCGGCCATGTTGCAGTACCTGGCGCATGAAGGGGTGATCGACATTCCGCTGGCGCCGCTGCCCGAGCCGCTGTGCGCGCCCACTCCGCTCGAAGGCGTCGAGCCGCTGCGCGCGCCGCAGTCGGGCGTGCTCGTATTCCTCAAGGCGCTGGGCGAGACGGTCGGCACGGACGACGCCATCGCCGACATCATCAACCCCGTGACCGGCGCCACCGTGACCATGCGCGCGGGCCGCGACGGCGTGCTGTTCGCACGCACCGCGCACCGTCACCTGCTGCGCGGCATGCAGGTCTGCAAAATCGCGGGCGCCACGCCCTTCCGTTCCGGTTCACTGCTCAGCCAATGATGAAACGCCTGCGCCTGCCCAATACCTTCGTGCTGCTGTTCGCCATCCTGGCGCTGATCGCGCTCGCGACCTGGCTGGTCCCGGGGGGCAAATACGACACCCATCTCGTCGGCGGCAAACAGCTGGTCGACCCGGCCACCTATCACCAGGTCGCCAGCAATCCGCAGGGACTGGTGGCGCTGCTCAAGGCGCCGATCAAGGGCTTCGTCGAGGCGGCGCAGATCATCGGCTTCGTGCTGATCGTCGGCGGCGCGTTCGCGGTATTGCAACGCACCGAGGCGATCGACAAGCTGATTCACTCGATCGTCAGGGCGCACCAGCACTCGCCGCTGGTGCGCGCGGCGATCATCCCGGTGTTCGTCACCATGTTCTCGCTCGGGGGCGCCACCTTTGGCATGAACGAGGAAGTGATCCCCTTCGTGCTGGTATTCGTGCCGCTCGCACTGGCGCTGGGCTACGACTCGGTGGTCGGGGTGTCGATCCCCTTCCTCGGCTCGCAGGTCGGCTTCGGGGCCGCCTTCCTCAATCC
>JAEWEK010000294.1 GCA_023389425.1 Pseudomonadota bacterium
GTGTGGGGGTTCGAGTCCCTCCGTGGGCACCAAAATCTACCGGCTTGAACAGCCCGGCGCAAAACGCCGCAGTCTTTGCAAGAGGACTGCGGCGTTTTGCGTTCAGGGCGCGGCCAGGTCCTCCAGGATCGGGCATGCCGAGCGATCGTCGCCATGGCACGACGCCGCCAGCCGCTCCAGCGTGCCGCGCATCGACTGCAGCTCGACGATCTTCCGGTTCAATTCCTCGATGTGGCGCTGTGCCAGTGCCCGCACGTCGCTGCTCGAGCTCTGCTTATCCTTCCACAAGGCGAGCAGGTCGCGGATCTGGTCCAGCGAAAAACCGAGCGCGCGGCCGCGGTGGATGAACTGCAGCACCTGCACGTCCTGCCGGTTGTAGCGGCGGTAGTTGGATTCGGTGCGGCGCGCCTCGCCGATCAGGCCGATCGACTCGTAATGCCGGATCATCTTGGCCGACACGCCCGACGCCTTGGCCGCCTCGCCGATATTGAAATCCCTGGTCGCTTCTTGAACGCACGACATGGCCGCTTTCCTTTCAGTGTCAATGGCTCAGCATACACCTTCCAAGGATAGGAAGGTCAAACGCTTGACTTCGGGGCTTGTGGCGTTATGCTGAGCCTGCCATGAAACATCTGCCCCGACCACTTGCCGCAGCCCTGCTCGCCCTCTGCGCGGGGCAGCTTGCCGCCGCACCCGCGCCCTGGTACCAGTGGCGCAGCAAGGTCGACGACCGGCTCGTCTGCGCCCAGACCACGCTCGGTCCCGGCTGGGAAAAGGCCTCCGGGCCCTATCAGGACAGCCATTGCCAGTATCGGAGCAAGCGGCAATAATGCATTGAAACGAACACGACTGACGTAGCCATTTTCCACCGAGGGGGACACGATGTTTACGAATCCGGAACAATTTGCTTCCGCCACCAAGACGCTGTTCGATCTCCAGACCCAGACCTTCAACGCGCTGGCCGACAAGGCGATGCAGGGCGTGCAGCAGGTCGTGGCGCTGAACATGCAAACGGCGCGTAATTCCGTCGAAGGCACGCTCGCCGCCGGCAAGGCGCTGAGCCAGGCCAAGGATCCGCAGGAGGCTTTCGCCACGATGACCGCGCGCGTGCAGGACGGCGTAGCCGGCGCCACGGCGCACGGGACGCAGCTCAGGCAGATCATCGACGACATCCACAGCGAGTTCCGCGACGCCGCCGATGCCCATGCGCGCGAGGCCAAGAACACGCTCACGGCGCTGATCCACGATGTGACGCAAAACGTGAAGCCGGGCTCGGAAAATGCGGTCGAGATCATCAAGACCGCGATCGACAATGCCTTCGCCGGCTACGAGAAGGCGACGCAGGCGACGCGGCAGGCGGTGTCCGAGGTGGAGGCGCAGGTGGCCAAGGCCGCCGAACTGGTCACGCCGGGGATGGGCAAGGCAGAGAAGGCTGCGCGCCCCGAGACGGAAACCGAATAGCCTTATTTGCTGGCTATCCCCAGCAAATCCTCAATCCGCGCCAGCGTCGCATCGTCCTTGACCACGCCGCGCAGCCACTGGTGCAGCGGCTGCTCGCCCCAGGTCGCCGCCTTCTCGGCCAGGTAGGCCACTGGACTGTGCGGCTCCGTGCGGCGGAAGAACTCGGCGACGATGCGCAGTTGCGCCAGCGCCTGCGCGCGGTTCTGGATCGGGCCGGATGACATCGTGCGCGGCGCCGCGCCTTCAGCCACATCCGGCTGTGTGTCCGCCGCGGCTTTCGGCATGGCGCCCGCCTCCCGCGCGAACGGCGTCACGAAATGGATCATGCCTTGCAGCGCCGCCTTCGCCGCGGTGAAGCTCGGCCCGTCCTGCCCGACGCGCTCGTCCACCGCGCGCTCGAGATCGGCCATGGCGGCGGCACAGCGATCCAGCTCGCGCACCATCGCCTCGTAGAACGCCCGCGAGCTGCGCCGGCTTGCCGCCTGGAGCGCTTCAAGTTCCTCGCCGCCGCGCCCGCGCGCCGCCTCGAAGTCTTTCATCGAATGGCCATCGCTCTCGGTGACGGGGAGCTCGATGATCATCTGCGGTACGCGCGCCACGATCCAGTGCAGGTTGCCGATGCGCTGCTCGCACCCGCCTTCGTCAGGCAGCGGATGCACATGCTCCCAGTGCCGTTCGCACAGTGCCCCGATCAGCAGCAGGCTGTCGCTCAAGCCGCGCAAGCCGTGCGTTTTCACGCTGGCTTCGGCCAGCCACACCGCCAGCCGCAGGTCCTTGCTGCGCTTCTCGATCAATTCGGCGCAGCGTTTGGCGACGAACTTCCAGTCCGCCTCCTTGAGCGTCGTGACCCAGGCGCCCTGCTCCAGGGTCGGATCGTCGGCGCGGCGCGCATTGGCGATCGCATCGAGCTCCGGCGAGAACGATATGTCTTCGCCGCAGGGCTGGGCGTCACTGATCGGCGCGAGAAGCTGTTCAATGTCGAGCATGGGCCGCTCCCTATGCCGCTTCGACGGCGTACTTGAACTTGCCGGCCTTGGTGGCGCTCACCTTGATGCGCGCGATCGCGCCGCCCTCGGCCATGCTGGCCAGCACCGAATCGGCGATCTCGGGCAGCATGGTCCCGTTCAGGATGTTGTCGACGTTGCGCGCGCCGGAGTCGACCTCGGTGCAGCGCGCCAGCACGGCGTTCACCAGCGCGTCGTCGTAGCTGAATCCGGCCTGGTGGTTTTCCTCCACGCGCTGCCTGATGCGCTCCAGCTTCAGCCGGATGATGTTGGACAGGACCTCGTCGTCGATCGGATAGAACGGCACCACGGCCAGCCTGCCGAGGAAGGCTGGCCTGAACTGCCTCATCAGGTTCGGCCGAATCAGCTCGGCCAGCTGCTCCGGCGCCGGGCGCTCCGCGGCGGGCTTGTTCAGGCAGGCCTGCATGATCTGGCTCGACGCGACGTTCGATGTGAGGATGATGATGGTGTTGCGAAAATCGATCTGGCGGCCTTCGGCATCTTCCATCACGCCCTTGTCGAACACCTGAAAGAACAGTTCGAGCACGTCGCCGTGCGCCTTCTCGACTTCGTCCAGCAGCACCACGCTGTACGGATTGCGCCGCACCGCTTCGGTCAGTACCCCGCCTTCGCCGTAGCCGACGTAACCCGGCGGCGATCCCTTCAGGCCGGACACGCTGTGCGCCTCCTGGTATTCGCTCATATTGATCGTGATGAGCTTACGCTCCCCACCATACAGCAGGTCCGCCAGCGCAAGCGCGGTCTCGGTCTTGCCGACGCCCGAGGTGCCGACGAACAGGAATACGCCCTTCGGCTTGTTCGGGTCGTCGAGATTGGCGCGCGCGGTGCGCACGCGCTGCGCCACCGCGCCGATCGCGTGCGGCTGGCCGAGGATGCGTTCTTCCAGCAGGCCCTTCAGATTCATCACGGTCCTGATCTCGTCCTTGACCATGCGGCCGAGCGGGATGCCGGTCCAGCCGGCGACGATCGCGGCGACGGTGTGGCCATCCACCTGCACCGGCACCAGCGGCGACTCGCCCTGCACCGAGCGCAGCTCCGCCATCAGGGCGGCCAGCGAAGCGCGGTCGGCATGTGCATCGCCCGCTTCGAGTTGCGCGCGCACTTCCTTGATCCGGTTGACGATGGCTTGTTCGCTCTCCCAGCGCTGCTGCAGGCGCTGGCGTTCTTCATTGACCTCGATGCGCCGGGCACGCAGCTCGCGCAGCTCGGCGCTGTGGCAGCCACCGGATGCCTCCTCGCGCATCAGCGCGGCGATCTGCGCGTCGAACTGCTCCAGCTTGCGCATGCCGGCCTCCAGCGATGCCGGTGTCGCATCCTGGCCGAGCGCCACCTTGGCGCAGGCGGTGTCAAGCACGCTGACCGCCTTGTCCGGCAGCTGGCGTCCGCTGATGTAGCGGTGCGACAGCCGCACGGCTTCCTGGATCGCTTCGTCATAGATGCGCACACTGAAGTGCTTCTCCATCAGCGGCGCCATCGCGCGCAGCATGGCGCAGGCCGTGTCTTCGTCGGGCTCCTCGACCTTCACGACCTGGAAGCGGCGCGCCAGTGCGGCGTCCTTCTCGAAATACTTCTTGTATTCGCTCCAGGTGGTGGCGGCGATGGTGCGCAACTCACCGCGCGCCAGGGCTGGCTTGAGCAGGTTGGCCGCGTCGTTCTGGCCCGCCGCGCCGCCGGCGCCGATCATGGTGTGGGCCTCGTCGATGAAGAGGATGATCGCGTGCGGGCTTCTTTTCACCTCGTCGATGACGTTCTTCAGGCGGTTCTCGAACTCGCCCTTGACGCTGGCGCCGGCCTGCAGCAGGCCCATGTCGAGCGTATGGATCTCGACGCCGCGCAGCACTTCCGGCACGTCGCCGCTGGCGATGCGCAGGGCCAGTCCTTCGACCACGGCCGTCTTGCCGACGCCCGCTTCGCCGGTCAGGATCGGGTTGTTCTGGCGGCGCCGCATCAAAATGTCGATGGCCTGCCGGATCTCGGGATCGCGCCCGATGACAGGGTCGACCTTGCCTTCGCGGGCGCGCTGCGTCAGGCAAGTGGTGAACTGGTCCAGAGCGGGGGTCTTGTCCGGCGCCTGCGCTTCCAGCTCGGTGAGCGGGTCGGCCTGATGATCGTCGCCGGGAAGGAGCGTCGCTTCGTCCGAGCCTTGAGTGAGCTTGTCGAAATCGTGCTTCAGCCGGTCGAGCGGGTATGCAGCGAACAGCCTCGAGGCCCGCTGGGCGAGCTGCGCGAGATCCGGTTCGGTCAGCAGCGCGAGCAGGAGGTGGCCGCTGCGAATCTGCTGCGGCCGCCCACCGCCCAGCGAGGCGATCAGCCAAGCGTGTTCGAACAGCGTCGGCAGATGCCTGGAAAAGACCGGCGTGCGCCCGCTGCCGGCGGCGAAGCGCGCGATCTCGTTGCGCAGGTCCGTTTCGAGTCCGGTGGCGCTGATCTCGCAGTGCCGCGTGATTGCGACAAAGTCGCTGCCTGGCTGTTCGAGCAAGGCCAGGAACAGATGCTCGACATCGACCTCGTACTGGCCAAGGCCGACGCAGATATTTGCCGCGCGCGTCGCCGCCATGCGCGTGGTCTCATTGAGCTTGCCGATCAGGGTCTTCAGGTTGATGTCCATGGGCCGTCCTCGCTTCATCAGGATGATGTCGTTCCGCGCTTTCGCACGCCCCGCGCGATCGAGTAGCGCAGTGACGACGGTTGCAGCACGGCGTTGAAGTTGACTGTCTCGCCGCCGGCGCCGACCCGCAGCCTGGCCTGGATGACGAAGTGCAGGCGGTTGATGCCGCCACCCGATGGCTCCAGCGTGGCGCTTACGCCGGCCAGGCGCGGTTCATGCGCTTCGATCGTGGCGCGCAAGCTCGCGCAGATCGCTTCGCGGTCCTCGCTACTGGCCAGGCACATGTCGGCGAAGTCGGGGAGGCCATAATTGAGGACCGATGCGAAGGCCCGCGGATGCTCGTCGAGCCAGCGCGGCACGGCGCGCGTGTTGAGCAGCGCTTCCAGGTCGCGCGCAAGGAGATCCTTGACCTGGTCGAGCGTCAAGCGCGTGTCGCCCTGCCCTGTCGCGCCCATCAAGCGGTCGAGCAGGCCGGGCGTGAATCCGTTCATTGCGACTCCAGAAAATACCGCGGCCCCGAAGCCGCGGCATCATGGCCCGCCGGTCGGTCAGGCGATCTTGTTGGCGGCAAGATCCCAGCCGCCCGAGGTATTGCCGCCGGCGCCGCCGCTGACCTTCTGCTGGGTGTACATGTACTTCACTTTCGAGAATTTGAGGCCGACTTCTTCCTGCATGAAGGCGCCCTCGTTCACGGCCGGCTTGACGTCGCCGATCAGCACGTTCTCGAGCTGGACTTCGAAGTACTTCACACGGTCCCCGTTGCCGTCCGCGCGCATGAACTCCAGCTTGGCCTTGGCGATGGTCTTGCCGGCGGCGCAGGTCTGCAGCAGGAGCGGCGTCGCCAGGTCGGCCAGCTTGGTGAACTTCACCTCGCTCATCTCGACCCGCTCGGCGGTATGGCCGCCGCCGGTCGATGCCGTCGCGGATTTCGGCTGGCTCACGCTCCATTGCACCGATTTGCACTCGATCCAGTCCTTGTGCTTGTCGTCCATCGATTCACCCTTGATGCCGTCGATTTGAAGGTACACGTCAATTGCCATTTCTTGCTCCTGGTTCGGGTTGGGGGAAATTAGTTCTTGGTCGATTGCGGCAGCTCCGCGACCAATCGGAGCGATACGGACAGCTCGTCGAGCTGGAAATGCGGGCGCAGGAAGGACACCGCGCGGTACACGCCCGGACGGCCCGGCACTTCGGACACCTGCACGCTCGCCTCGCGCAGCGGGAACTGCGCCTTCTGCTCCTGGCTGGCGTTGTCGTCGAGGAGCACGTACTGCGTCAGCCAGCGATTGAGGTAGTCCTCGACGTTCGACGCGGCGGCGAAGCTGCCGATCTTGTCGCGCATCATGGCCTTCATGTAGTGCGCGATGCGCGACACCGCGAAGATGTACTGCAGCTGCGAGGACAGCACCGCGTTCGCATTGGCCGCCTCGTTGGCATACTTCCTGGCCTTCTGTGCGGACTGCGCGCCGAAGAAGGCCGCGTACGAGGTGTTCTTGCAGTGGACCAGCGAGATGAAGCCGAGATCCGACAGCTCCTTCTCGCGACGGTCGGTGATCGCCAGCTCGGTCGGGCACTTGAGCGCGACTTCGCCCTCGTCGGTCTTGAAAGTGTGGGCCGGCAGGTTCTCGACCAGCCCCCCGCCTTCGACGCCGCGGATGGCCGCGCACCAGCCGTAGTCCTCGAAGGCGCGCGTCAGCTTGGTGCCGAAGGCGTAGGCCGCGTTACACCATAGGTACTTCTGGTGGTCGGTGCCATCGACGTCCTCGACAAAATTGAAGCCCTCGGTGGTGATGCCGTCGACCGGATTGAACGGCAAACGACCGAGGAAGCGCGGCAGCGTCAAGCCGACATAGCGCGCGTCTTCGGATTCGCGGAAGCCCTTCCACTTGGCGTATTCGACGGTGTCGAACACCTTGGCCAGGTCGCGCGGCTTGCCCAGCTCACTGAAGCTGTCGACGCCGAACAGCTCCGGCGCCGCCGAGGTGACAAAGGGCGCATGCGCTGCCGCCGCCACGTGCGACATCTGCTCGAGGAAGTAGACGTCCTCGGGCTGGCGCGTGATCTCGAAATCGCCCAGCAGCGCGCCGTACGGAGCGCCGCCGAAAGTGCCGAACTCCTCTTCGTAGACCTTCTTGAAGATGACGCTCTGGTCGAATTCGAGCGCGGACTGGAAGTCCTTCCCCAGCTCGCGCTTGGTCGCGTTGAGCATCCGGATCTGCAGGTTGGCGCTGGTGGTCGAGTTCCTGACCAGGTAATGCAGGCCGGTCCAGCTGCGTTCGAGCTTCTGGAATTCGGGGGCGTGCATCACGGCCGAGAGCTGGGCAGAGATCATGCGGTCCAGCTCGGCCAGGCGCACATCGAGCGTGACCGACAAATTGGCCGACATGACCATGGTCCCGTCCATCACCTGGGTCACCAGCTCGGAGATGATGTCGCGCGCACGTTCCTTTTCGCCGCTCGACTTGGCCACCCTGCTCTGCTCGACGATCTGGTCGAGCAGCGAGGTGTCCAGTTCGACCGCGGGCTTGTTTACCGCTTCGAGGATCGCCGCCATGTCATTCCTCCTTGTGCGCCTTGCGCAGGCCGTCCAGCTTTTCGGTGTTGGAGAGGACTTCGCTCAGGATGTCCTCGAGCTTGTCGTTCCCGGCCAGCTTGTTGCGCAAGTCGGCCAGTTTGGAGCGCGCTTCCAGCAGGCCCCTGAGCGGCGCCACTTGCTGCACGATGGCTTCCGGCCTGAAGTCGTCCATTTGCCGGAACTGCAGCTGCACCGCGAACTCGCCGCCTTCATGCGACAGGTGGTTCTCGACGCGGAAATTGGCGACCGGGGCGACGCCGGCCAGCACCTCGTCGAAATTGCTGGCGTCGACGTTGACGAAATTGCGGTCCTTGAGGCGCTTCTTCTCGACCCCGGGGTCATTACCGAAATCGCCGACCACGCCGAGCACGAAGGGCAGCTCCTTGTTCTCGATCGCGTCGCCGATCTCCACGTCGTAGGTCATCTGCACACGCGGCGCGCGCACTTTCTGCAGGCGCTTCTGCACGCTTTCACTTTTAGCCATGTCGACTCCAGTCTGCGGGTGGGTTCACTTGAGCGCGCCGAAAGGATCGCTGCTGGCGGCCGGACGCGGCTGGGCGGAGGCCGTGCGCTTGGGCGGCTCCTTGCCGTGGGCGATGCTGCGCGTGGTCTGTTCCGGCACCAGCTCCTTCTCGCCCAGCGCGCTGCGCAGCAGCTTGGCCAGATCCTGCGCCTCGCTGCGCACGGAACCGGAGAGCTTGTTGGTCTGGGTGAGCTCGGCCAGCGCCTTGCTCGATACGCGCAGCCCGGACACGGCCACGATGCTGCTGGCCAGCGTGTCGTCCGGGTCGCGTTCCAGCGCCGCCAGGGCGTTGACGATCGCGTCGCCGTAATCCTTGCTGTCGTAGCGCATCTGGGCCATGCGCAGCCAGGGCGCCTTGTCGGCCGGGTAGGCGCCGCCGGCGTCCTTGAGGATGGCGATGGCCTTGTCGGCCTTCCCGGCCATGAGCGCGGCATCGGCCTCGGACATCATCGACGCCATCGCCGGCGGCCTGGACGGCTGGCTGGTGGTGGCGCAAGCCGCGAGCGCGGCCGCACAAAGGAAGCTGGGTATCACTCGCTGGAAGATCATGCCGTTTCTCCGGGACGTTTTGACCAGAGGCCATTATTCGGCAAGCACCTCGCAACAAATTGCGTACGGTCAATTGACTGCGATTTCGTTCGTCTTGTTCTCTTTCATGTCAACCATTGAGCCTGCTCACGGGGCCGGGCCCACGATGCGCTAAGGTCAAGGTTGATATTTACCAACGGCAAGGACTATCCGATGCACATACGGATGATTTCTGCGATCACTTGCTTGCTAACCCTGGCGGGATGCGGCGCGCTGGGCAAGTCGCCCGAGCTGCCGGAGGCACTGCAGGCGCCGCGCCAGGTCGCCCTGCACCTGCAGGCGGCGCAGCGGCTGAATGTCAGCGCAGCCGGACAGTCGCTGGCCCTGATCGTTCGCATCTATAAGCTGAGACAAAACAACACCTTCGAGAATGCGCCGTTTGCGGCCTTCCTCGACCCGGGCAGCGAAAAGCAGTTGCTGGGCACGGATCTGCTCGAAGTCAGGGAGGTGACGATGGTTCCGGGGCGGCAGCTCGATCTCGACGAGAAAGTGTCGCGCGAGGCCGGCTACATCGGCGTGGTCGCGCTGTTCCGTGCGCCGGCGCCACAAGGCTGGCGCGCCGCATTCCGCTCGGCCGACGCCGAGCGCAGCGGCGTGACCGTGGGCCTGCTGGCTTGCGCCCTGTCGGTGGGCGGCGGTGCGCAGGCGATCGGAACGGCGCCGACAGCGGCCGTTCCAGTCCGCTGTCAATAGAAGCGAGGGCAGAACGTGGGCATTCCATCGAAGGTGCTGTGGAGCGAGGGCCTGTTCCTGCGACCGCAGCACTTCCAGCAGCAGGACCGCTATCACGAAGCGCGCCTGAACCAGACCGCGCGGGCGCTGCATCCCTACGCCTGGGGCGTGCGCAAGCTCGCGATCGACCACGAGGCGCTGCGTTCGGACGTGCTGCGCGTGGAGCAGCTGTCGGTGATCTTCGCGGACGGCGAGGTGTATCGCGCGCCGGCCAGCGATGCGCTGCCGCTGCAGGTTCGGCTGTCGGAGCTGGCGCCGGGCCTGCAGTCGGTTACCTACCACGTCGCCCTGCCCGCCCTCAAGGCGCACGGCGACAACTGCGGCGCCTCGCCCGACGCCAGCTTCGATACCCGCTACGTGCAGCAGGAGCAGGACACGCACGACCTGTTCACGCGCGCGGCCCCAGCGCCGGTCAGCTACCTGACGAAGACGGTGCGGCTGGTGTCCGAGCTCGATCCGCTTGAATCCTTCGACAGCTTCCCGCTGGTGCGGCTGCGGCGCGTGGCCACCGGCGGCTTCGAGGTCGATCCTTCATTCACGCCGCCATCGCTGACGATCGAAGGCGCGCCGGGGCTGCACACCCAGCTCGCGCGGCTGATGGAAAAGCTGCTGGCGAAGGTGCATGCGCTGCATGGCCGCCTGCGCGAGCCGAACGGGAACGTGGTCGAGATCCGCGCCGGCGACATGTCGTCGTTCTGGCTGCTGCATACGGCGAGCACCGGCTACGCGGGGTTGACGCAGTACCTGAACCATCCGGAGCTGCATCCGGAGCGCCTGTTCGCCGAGCTGCTGGCGCTCGCCGGTGGGCTGATGAGCTATTCGCGCGGCGTCGGGCTGGAGGACCTGCCAGCGTACGAGCACGCCGATCCCGGGCCGGCGTTCACGCGCATCGACGACATCATCCGCACGCTGCTGGATACGGTGATCTCCTCGAAGTATTTCGCGATCGCCCTGCGCCAGGACCGGCCATCCTTCCATCTCGGCGCGCTGGACTCGGGCAGGATCAATGCACGCACGACGCTGTACCTTGCTGTGTCGGCGGATATGCCGGCGCTGCAGATGGTGGACATCGTACCGCTGCGCTTCAAGGCCGGGAGTCCGGAGGACGTGGACAAGTTCGTGCTCTCGGCC
>JAEWEK010000389.1 GCA_023389425.1 Pseudomonadota bacterium
TCGGTGTTGTCGTAGCCGATGCGCTTGATGGTGTTGCGCGCGACCTGAATATAATCGACGTTGGCGTGGGTGGTGATTTCACCCGCCAGCACCACCAGGCCCGTGTTGCACAGGGTTTCGGCGGCCACGCGCGCGTGCGGATCCTGTTCGAGGATGGCGTCGAGGATGGAATCGGAAATCTGGTCCGCGACCTTGTCGGGATGGCCCTCCGAGACGGACTCGGAAGTGAAGAGATAGTCGTTGGAAGACATGTGAGGCTCCGGATACTGATCAAAATGAACATGCCGCAGCCACTCGTGCCTGCGACGCTTTAGCGATATTTATATTCCGCTTCGCAAGTTGTCTATTAACTCCGCGGATCCTGCTGGAAGTGGTATTTTACGCTGTTTTGAAATTTTGTTGAGCCGGCCACTGTCGGCTTGTATCCCGATCAATCGCATGCTAGTTCTCTTATTCCGCATCATTTCCATCCTCCCCCTGCCCGTGATACACGCCATGGGATCGGCATTGGGCTGGCTGGTTTACCTCGTTTCGCCCGCGCATCGGCGGCGCATGCGCGCCTATCTTGATCAGGCCGGCTACCGCCGGCATCTGGGCGCCGCCATCGCCGAATCCGGCAAGGCGATCACCGAACTGGCCTTTGTCTGGTGCGCCGCGCCGGCGCGCGTCAACCGCCGCGTCACCGTCGAAAACTGGGACCTGGTCCAGGGCATCCTCGACCGTGGCCAGGGCATCGTGTTCCTGACTCCGCACCTGGGCTGCTTCGAACTGACCGCGCAGCAGATCGCCCTGAAGCAGGCGCTGACCGTGATGTACCGGCCGCCGCGCCAGTCGGCCCTCAAGCCGCTGGTGGAAGACGCCCGCGCCCGCCAGAACCTGAAACTGGCCCCGGCCAACCTGTCCGGCGTGCGCATCCTGGCCAAATGCCTGAAAAGCGGCGAGCCGATCGGCATCCTGCCGGACCAGGTGCCGCAGGAGGGCGAAGGCGTGTGGGCGCCGTTCTTCGGTCGTCCTGCTTATACCATGACGCTGCCGGCCAAGCTCGCACTGTTGGGCAAGGCGGCGGTCGTGCTCACCTATGCCGAGCGCCTGCCCGGCGGGCGCGGCTGGGTGGTGCGCTTCGTCCCGTTCGAAGGCGACCTGTCCGGCGACGCCGCCGGGCAGGCGGCCGCCATCAATTTCGCGATGGAGCAATTGATCGCGCGCTGCCCCGCGCAGTATTACTGGAGCTACAACCGCTACAAGCGCCCGCAGGGCGTGGCCGCGCCGGACAGCGAGGCGGCGGCATGAGGCTCCTGATTGCACTGATGTGGCTCCTGCACTGGCTGCCCTTGCCGATCCTGGGCCGGATCGGCGCCGCCATCGGCAGCCTGATGTACGTGGCGATCCCGAAGCGGCGCAAGATCGCGCTGACCAATCTGCGCCTGTGCATGCCGGAACTGTCGGAGCAGGAACGGCGCCGCATCGCGCACCGGCATTTCCAGGACTATGCGCGCAGCATCATCGAGCGCTCGATCCTGTGGTGGGCGCCGATCCCGCGCCTGAAGCGCCTGATGCACATCGAGCCGGCGGTGCCGCAGGCGCAGATGGAGGACGGTCCTACCATCCTGCTGTGCCCGCATTTCGTGTGCCTGGACATCGCCGGCGTGGCCTCGCGCGTGATCCCAGTGTCGACCATCTACGCGCCGCAGTCGAACGCGCTGTTCGACGCGATGCTGCGCAAGGGCCGCGAGCGCTTCGGCCCGGTGCGCCTGATCACCCGGCGCGAGGGCATCAAGCCGATCCTGCGCGCGCTGCGCGAGGGCCTGCCCTATTTCATGCTGCCGGACATGGACTTCGGCGAGAAGGATGCGGCCTTCGTGCCCTTCTTCGGAGTGCAGGCGGCGACCCTGACGGCCCTGCCGCGGCTGGCCGCGAGCGCCCGCGCCAAGGTGATTCCGGTGGTCGCCACCTTTCTGCCGAATTACAAGGGCTGGCGCATCGTGTTTTACCCGAAGTGGGAAAATTATCCGGGTGACGATATGATCGAGGCAACGCGACGCATGAATGCCTTCATCGAGGACCGTGTGCGCGAAGCGCCGTCGCAGTATTTCTGGACCCACAAACGCTTCAAGACCCGCCCGCCGGGCGAGCCTTCGCTTTACGATTTTTCCAAATGAAACTGAAATTCACCAAGATGCATGGCGCTGGCAACGATTTCGTTGTCATCGACGCAATCAACCAGCAGGTCGACCTGGGCCCGGAACAGTGGCGGCGCCTGGCCGACCGCCGCTTCGGCGTGGGCGCCGACCAGATCCTGGTGGTCGAGAAGTCGGACGAGGCGGGCGTCGATTTCCGTTATCGCATCTTTAATAATGACGGCGGCGAAGTGGAACAGTGCGGCAACGGCTCGCGCGCCTTCGTGCGTTTCGTGTTCGACAAGGGCCTGACGCGCGAGCGCAGCATCCGCGTGCAGACCATGTCCGGCGTGATCGCGCCGCAGCTGGAAGACGACGGCAAGGTTACGGTCGACATGGGCGCGCCGCGCCTGGAACCGGCCGAGGTGCCGTTCGACTGCAGCGGACTGGCCGGCCAGGTCCAGGGACGCGACACCGTGTGGCCGCTGGCGCTGGGCGCGGACGGCGGCGCCGGCGCGGTGCTGGTGTCGGTGGTCTCGATGGGCAATCCGCACGCGGTGCAGGTGGTGGACGACGTCGATACGGCGCCGGTGGAAGCGACCGGGCCGCTGATCGAACACCACCCGCGTTTTCCGAAGCGGGTCAACGCCGGCTTCATGCAGGTGGTGGACCGCCATCACGTCCGCCTGCGGGTGTTCGAGCGCGGCGCCGGCGAGACGCTGGCCTGCGGCACCGGTTCGTGCGCGGCGGTGGTGGCCGGCATCCGGCGCGGCCTGCTCGATTCGCCGGTGCGGGTGTCCGCGCGCGGCGGCGAGCTGTCGATCGCCTGGGCCGGCGAAGGCCGGCCGGTCTACCTGAGCGGGCCGGCGGTCACCGTGTTCGAGGGCGAGATCGAGATCTGAGCGCCATGCGCCGTGCCGCCCGCGGTCAGCCGGCTGGCCGTGGCAGTCCGACGCCGCCCAGCGGCTCGGTCTCGACACGTTCAGCGAAGCCGGCAATCATCGACCGTCCCTCGGCAATCGCCGCCTGCACCGCCGGCAGCGACAGCGAGGCCTTGTGGCTGGCCGGGCTGTCCCAGACCTCGCTTACCCACAGCGCATCGGCGTCAGCTGCGTCCTTCGCGACAATGTAACTGAGGCAGCCGGGCATCGCGCCGGTCGCCCGGGTCAGGATGGCGGCCAGCGCATCGCGCTTGCCCGGCACACAGCGGATTTTTCCGATTAATCCATACATGGGCGAACCTTCTTGGTTGGCGGCCATCGCCTGCGCCACCACGGACGGCAGCGTGGCGAGTGCGGTGACCGCGGTGCGTCGGGTGATCGGCATGGGCGGCCTGTTGTGCTTATGGGTTGGGCAAGTGTAGCGGGCGCCTTCCCATATCGCAAACCTCGCACTGGCTGCGCCGGCATGGATGCCGCCGCCTCCTTGCCCGCCTGTCGCTCAGGCCGCTATGCCGAAATCGTGCCCCTCGCCCTCCCCCGCCGCCGCGCCGAGCAAGGTGCGCAGGCGGTATAGCCGCTGCCGGTAATTGCCCTCCGGCCCAGTCGGGCCGCAATCGATGTTGTCGAAAACGCCGGCGATCCGGTCCAGCGCCTGCCGTTCCTGCGCCGTCTCCACCACCACCAGCCGGCGCTTGCTGCGGCCGTAGCTGGCGCGGATGTCGACTACCAGGCAATGGCCGTGGTCGGCCGCCTTCACGTCCAGCAGCAGGGCTTCGGCCCGGGTCAGCCCGAACAGCGCGGCCAGCTCCAGCCGCGCGGCCAGCAAGGGATGGGTGTCCGCCAGCGCCGGGCCGCCTGCGGCCATGTGACCGGCTGCGGTCCCGGCATCCAGGCGCGGCGCGATCTTGCGCAGCGCGGCAGCGGCATCGGCGCAGCCCTGGCCGGCGGCTTTCTGCAACCAATATATGGCGCGCACATCGTTGCTCTCGTTTTCGCGGCGCGCCCGCCACGCATTCAGTCCGCATTCGAGCTGGGCCGGGCGGTAACCCATGTCGGCCGCCTGCTGCAGGTATTTCTGCGCGTCGGCCACATTGCGCTGGGAAAACTCCGGCTTGAGGTAGATGCGCGACAGCGCATACCACGCTTCCGGCAGCCCCTGCTCGCCGGCCAGCACCAGCCAGCGAATCGCCTTCTTGAAGTTGGCCGAGCCGGCGCCGGCCGCCACCCGCTTGCCGTCGGCCAGCATGCGGGCGTGCCACAGCCCCAGGGCGAGCTGGGCGTGGCGGTCGTGTTCGGCCCCGGCCAGCTCCCAGAAGCGCTGCAACTCGCCGGGCGACAGGTCGTGCGCGGCGCTGCCGGCCGCCGCCGCCCGCGCGCAGCGCGACAGCAGGCGTACCT